>JAKSUF010000221.1 GCA_024409145.1 archaeon
TTAATTTATATTTGAAATTATTTTTAAATTTAAAATAATAATTAAATATAAATAACTTAAACAAATAAATATATATTGTAATAAACTTATTAGATTATTAATAAACTGTACGGAATTTGTAACTTATGAATATTATATTTATCATTATATCAGCGGTCTGGTTCATACTTCCTGCATATGTTGCTAATGGGAGTGGGCTTCTATTTGGTGGAGGCCAGCCGGTAGATATGAATAAAACTCTAATGAAAGAAGGAAAATCTATTAATGTTAAAGGTCATGAATTTGGTGTTAATGATATTGGTGATGGTAGACGTATCATTGGTAATGGTGTTACATGGAGAGGTACTGTTGGAGGAACCATTGCTGGAACATTAATTGGTGGAGTTTTAGGATTAATTGGACAGACAACTCATTTCACAATTAATCAAATTTCTGGTGGTATGATAAGTCCTATAGTTTATGGGGATGTTTATAGTGGATTAATTCTAGGATTCTTACTTGCTTTTGGAGCATTACTTGGTGATGCAATTGGTAGTTTTATTAAAAGAAGAATTGGGATTGAAAGAGGAAAATCTGCACCTGTTCTAGATCAACTTGATTTTGTTATCGTGGCAATTATTCTAAGTTTATTTGTAGTTGAGCTTGATATTTGGTTTATTATATTAATTTGTGCTCTTACTTTAATAATTCATCTTTTAACAAATTCTATTGCATATTTGTTAGGATTAAAAGATATTTGGTATTAACTACTATTTTTTATTTATTTTTTATTAAATAGTTTATCTATTTAATAAAACCATTTTTACAATTTATTTTATTTATTAAATTAGTTTTCTTCTTTGTTTTAGACTTAAACTCTTTTATTTCAGCATATTTTTTTAGATTTTTGGTGTTTTACTTTTTAACATATTTTTAATTACATATTTTTAATTACATATTTTTAATTACATATTTTTAATTACATATTCTTATTATATAATAATCAATTTTATATAAACTTTGATTTATAAGATTAATTATTATTAATTTTTATAATTTATTAATTTAGAATTATTTTATGACATAATTTTTTAGGGTGAAAATCATGATTAAAAAAACTACAAGTTTATGTCCTATTTGTCTTAAACCATTAGAAGCTGAGGTTTATGAAAAAGAAGGATCTATTTGGATTAAAAAAGAATGTCCTGAACATGGACTATTTGATAATACTTATTGGAGTGATGCTGAAATTTTTGAACATTTTGATGAAATTGACCCAATACATCAAGATATGGTAAATCCTCAAGTTGATGAAAATAAAGGATGTCCTTCTAATTGTGGTATTTGTAATCAACATGGTGCAAGTACTGTTTTAGGTTTAATTGATGTTACTAACCGATGTAATTTAAAATGTCCTATTTGTTTTGCTAATGCAGCAACTTCAGGTACTTTATTTGAACCAAGTTTTGAAGAAATTCGTCAAATGCTTAGAAATTTAAGAAGTGAACAACCTCCTACTCCTGCTATTCAATATGCTGGTGGTGAACCTACTGTACGTAAAGATTTACCAGAACTTATTAAATTAGCTAAAAAGGAAGGTTTCTCTCACACTCAAATTGCTACTAATGGTATAAGATTAGCTAAAAAGGAAGGTTATGCTCAAGAATTGAGGGATGCTGGTCTTAATACAGTATATTTACAATTTGATGGTGTTACTGAAGAACCTTATCTTGTTGCTAGAAATAAAAACTTACTTGAAATTAAAAAACAATGTATTGAAAATTGTAGAAAAGCAGGTTTAGGTGTTGTTTTAGTACCTACTGTTGTAAAAGGTGTAAATGATCAACAAATAGGAGAAATTATTCAATTTGCTATTGATAATATTGATATTATTCATGGTGTAAACTTCCAACCAGTTGCTTTTGCTGGAAGAACTCCATCTGATCAAGTAGAAGAACAAAGAATAACTATTCCCGATTTCTTTAAATTAGTTGAAGATCAAACTAAAGGTGAAATCAAGATTTCTGATTTCTATTCTGCAACTTCTGTTCAACCAGTAACTCAATTTATTGGAGCAATGACTGGTGAAGAATCTCCAGTAACTTTAAATTGTCACCAACATTGTGGTTCTGCTACTTATATATTCATGGATGAAGATAAAGTTATTCCAGTTACTCGTTTCATTGATGTGGATATGTTCTTAGAATTCTTAGAAAAATACACAGTCAAATTAGAAGATGGTGGATTTGCTATTAAACAAAGAGTTTTAGCAAATGCTATTAAAGATCTTCCTAAAGTTATTAATAATGATGAATCTCCATCTAATTTAAATATGAAAAAAATATTATTAGATATTTTTAAAGAACAATCTTATGATGCTTTAGGACAATTCCACCTTAACTCTTTATTAATTTCCTGTATGCACTTTATGGATCCTTTTAATTTTGATGCAGATAGAGTTAGAAACTGTCTTATTCACTATGCAGTCCCTGATGGAAGAATTATTCCATTCTGTACTTATAACTCTATTTATCGTCAAGGAGTTGAGGAAGAGTTTTCAGTTCCTTTAAAACAAAAAATGACTGAATTTAATGATAAAACTGGTGAAGAAGAGGAAGATGAATAAGTTCATTTAACTTTCTTCTTTTTATTTATTTTATTTATTTTATTTCATTTTTTAACTTTTAATTTATTAACTATTTTTTCTATTTTTAATATTTTTTTAATATTATAGATTAATTAATAGTTATATTATTTTTATTCTGTGATTATTATGAGTGAAATTAGAGGAAAAGTATGGAATTTTGGAGATAATATAGATACTGATGTTATTATTCCTGGAAGATATTTAAGAACATTTGACCCTAATGAACTTGCTCTTCATGTTCTTGAAGGTGAAAGAGCAGACTTTACAAAGAATGTAGAGAAAGGGGATGTTATTCTTGCTGGTGAAAACTTTGGTTGTGGTTCATCAAGAGAACAAGCTCCAGTAGCTATTAAAGCAGCAGGTGTTGATGTTATTATTGCTAAATCTTTTGCAAGAATTTTCTATAGAAATTCAATTAATATTGGTCTTCCTGTTGTTGTTGCAGATATTGATGCTGATGATGGAGATATTATATCTGTAAGTTTAGAAAAAGGAATTATTTCTAATGAGACTAAAGATATTACTGTAGAATTCCAACCATTTAAAGAATTTATGTTAGATATTTTATCTGATGGTGGATTAGTTAAACATCATTTAAGTGAAAATGAATAATTAATTTAAATTTTATAGTTGTTATTTATTAACTAAGTTTATTGTTATTATTTGAAATATTATTGTTTCCGCTTGCCGGATAAACACTTGTTTCAATAC
>JAKSUF010000222.1 GCA_024409145.1 archaeon
AAATAATAGATAAGCTAATTCTGTAAACTAAATAGAATTAAGAAATAAAAAATATAATGAATTTTAAGAATAAAAATTAATCTAAAAAAACTTAAAAAAATATAAACAATAATTAACTCTTATTCCAACGTTTAAATAAATTATTATCAATTTTTAGAACATCTAATATTTTACCTACAATAAATTGAGTCATATCTTCAAGATTTTCAGGATTATGATAAAAAGCAGGCATAGCTGGAAGAATTATTCCACCTTCTTTAGAAATTCTTAGCATATTTTCTAAATGAGCAGTTCTTAAAGGAGTTTCACGAGGAACTATTACTAAATCTCTTCTTTCTTTAAGTGCAACATCAGCTACACGAACAATTGAATTTGAAGCATAAGAATTAGCTATTGCAGATAATGTTTTCATAGAACATGGTACAATAACTACACTTTCAAACCTAAATGAACCACTATTAACAGAAGAATCAATTTCACTAGCTTCAAAATAATAATCTGCAAGATTTTTTATTTCTTCAAACTTTTCTTCAGAATCAATTCCTAACTCATAATTTAAAACTAATTTACCAGGGTTACTGATAAGTAAACCAGTTTCTATATCTAAATCTTTTAATGCTTTAAGCAATTCAATCCCATAAATTACTCCACTAGCACCTGTAATAGCTACTAAAATCATTATTTCAACCTATAATTTAAAGTATTATTTAAAATAATCTTGCTTGATTAACATGAATAGAATCTAATTTATTTACCATTTCAGGCAAATCTAGATAGTTCTCAAATTTAAAACGTTTTAATTTATCCTTATCCTCTTTTGAAACATATAAACAAATATCTGGAGAATTAAATCTAGCACTACTTAAAGCCCCTACAATACTTGAAATTTCATTTAAGTTATATAATTTATCTCCAAATGATACCAAAGTCTTCATTTCATCAAAATGAGGATAATCCGGAATATCTAAAATAATATAATCTTTATCAATACCAAAATCTTCACTAATTTCTTCTTCAGCTTTAGTTAATTTTTCTTTTTCAATTTTAAATAAAGCCTCAGGATTTTCAAATAAATTAACTGGAGCAGAATGAGAAACTTTTAAAAGTCTACGATTATCTAGTCTTTCCATATATTCATTAGCTAGACCTTCAGTTCTCCTACATAAACTAACCATATCTCCATCATCATATTTGTACATATCTTTAGAATCAACATGACCATCATTTATAAGTGCGGTTAAAGCTCTTCTAAACATAGAATTTAAAATACGAGTAGTATGGTGTTGATAAACACTTGGATACATTTGATAACGTGCTGCAAGAGCAGCTTCAGCAGCTTGAACACCTTTAATATCCAAAATAAGTTCACGTTCTAATTTTAAATTACTGATAATTCTATCAATGTCAATAACTCCATAAGCAACACCAGTATAATGAGAGTCACGAACAAGATAATCCATACGATCCATATCTAACTCACCAGATATAATAGGACCTAATTTACCTTTACCATTGATAATATCAATAATTTCGTTAATATTAAATTTTTCAGATAATTTATCTTTAATAGAAGTTTCTTTAATAACATAGGCAGTTAATTCTTCATGAGAAATATCTAAAACAGCTTCACTAACATGAGAAAAAGGACCATGCCCGGCATCATGTAATAAACCAGATATTCTGACTAAATCTTTATCATAATCAGATAAGTCCAAATTATCTGCTAATTTAGAAGCTAAATGCATTGTTCCAATAGAATGTTCAAAACGAGAATGATTAGCTCCAGGATAAATAAGGGAAATAAATCCTAATTGTTTAATTCTTCTTAAACGTTGAATTTGAGGATAATCTAATATACTAACTTCAAATTCATTAATAGGCAAATTACCATGAATACTATCTCTAATAAACTTACCACTATGCATTATAAAACTCCCATTAAATTAAATAATGTATTTTATAAATCTAAAAAATATTATGGAGAATAATAATTATCCTCCTGCCATAATGATTTTATTTCCTTTATTTGAAATTTCTTCTTTTTTAAACTCAATTTCAAATTTAACTCTTTCAATAGCTTCTTTAATTGCATCAAGAGTTTCTTGTCTATGATTACCTAAGACTGAAATTAAGAATAATGAATCACCAGTATAGAATTCACCAATATAATGAACAACATTAATTTCTACAACACCATATTTGATTTTTACACTTTCAACAATATCTTTAATTTCTTGTTCTGCTTTTTCTTTATCTGCAACAGTTAAAATTAATTTACTTACATCCATATCGTCTTCTTTTCCACGGACAAAACCTTCAAAACTAAAGATTGCACCACATTCATCAACACTTCTGGATTTTTTTAAATCATCCATCAAATCTTGAATATTATAAACTTCATCATCTTTTTCAACAATCTTAATGATCATTTTATCACCTTTAAAAATTAATAATATTACTCATGAACATAATGTGTATATAAAAATTAATTATTTTTACTAACGTCATTTATAAATAATTAAAAGATTCTATTTCTCACTTAAGTTCTTTTATAGATAATTAGAAGATTCTATCTTTCACTAACTTCTTTTTTAGATAATTGTCTAATTCTATTTAAACCATCAATTTCATTAATAATCTCAACAGTGGCATTTGGTAAAAGAGATTCCCAATCCTCACCATTAATCATTCTTTCTCTAACTTCAGTTCCAGATAACTGTTCTCTGTTAAATAATGGAGGAGCATAAACTTCATACCCTTTTTCATAGAATAATCTTTGAACTAATGGATTACCACTATAAACTTTAGTAAAAGGAGGAGTTAAAGAGCTAACATGAGCTACCCATATAGAATTCATATTAATATCTTCCATAGGAATGATATAAAATCTTCCATTATCAATTCCTGCTTCAACAAGAGATTGATTAAGCATCATAATACGTTCTCCTGCAGTAAAAGGATCTTTAATAGTATGTGAAAGCTGGGCACTTCCAACTCCAATGATTATTTCATCAACACTTTCTAATGTTTTTTTAATAATTTCTATATGTCCTTTATGTACAGGTTGCATTCTACCAATTAATAAACCGCGAACTTTTTTTATCATTAATTAGATTTTTGTGGTTTATAATATTTATAAGATTTGATTATAATTTATAAAAATAAAATTGAAATTGAGAATAATATTAAGATATAATCAAAAAAAAGTA
>JAKSUF010000223.1 GCA_024409145.1 archaeon
AGAAACTACTAAAAAAAAGAGACGCAATAAAAATTAAATTAAAATAAAATAAAAAAATAAAAAAATAATTGAAAGATAATAAAAAAATAAAAATAGATATAATAAAAAATAATTACAAATTATTTATAAAATCTAAACTATTTTTTATTGATTCTTTTGAATGTAGTTCTAGTAAGTATACATCACCATATCCTTTTTTCTCAAATAAATTAAAGAAGTTATTTAAATTAAAAGTTCCTTCGTTTAAAGTTAAGTGAGTGTCATCAGAACCATCATTATCATGAACATGAATATGTTTTACTCTATCAAAGTATAGTTCTTCAGGTTTATAGTTATTTGTATGTGCATGACCAAGATCTAAAGTCATATATCCATCAACTTCTTCAATAATATTCATAAGTTGATTAACATCTTTATACATGAAACCTTCAATATCAGGCATATTTTCAAAACATGGATATACACCAGCATCATGAGCATAATTAGCTATTTCTTTAAAAGCATTATCATTAAGTTCATAGACATAATCTATATAATTACGTGCACCATAAGAAATTTTACCTGGATGAATAACAACAACTTCAGCATCAATCTTATTAGCAAGGTCAATAGATGATTTAACTTCATTTATTGATGTTCTTCTAATATGTTTATCAAGAGAAGCAATATTTAAATCATTAAAAGGTGAATGGATAGAATAATTAATATTATAAGAATTTAAAATATCTAAATCAAATTCATCATTAGGGAAATCATGTAATATTTCAACACAATCTAAACCTAAATTAGCATAATATTCTATTTCATCTTCAAATTTTATTTTATCTGTTGCAAGAGCAGATACTCCAATTTTCATATTATTACCTCAATTTAAGTAATATTTTATATTTTATTATTACTCAAGAAAATTAATCCCTATACTTAGCAATAATTCTCAAAATAGATAAGAAAAAAAACAATTAATCCCTATACTTAGCAATAATTCTCAAATTATTTCCATAAGCATCTTTAATTAATTGAGCCATTTCTATATCATTATTTATTTTTACATAACCTCTTCTACCAATGGTTCCTGTGAATAAATAATCATCTTCAATTAAGATATCAAAATTCCTACCTACAAAGTCTTTACCAATAGGTAAAATAACATGTTTATCCCTAAATTCAGGATAAAGTTCAAAAGAATCATAATAAGGAGCTAAATCTTCCTTAATTTCATCTTCAATATCTTTTTTTAATGAATAATCTTTTAATTCATGGTTAAGTTCATCAATAAGAGAATGTTTAATAGAATAATCTTTCATTTTCTCTTTAGATTCTTTTTCATCTATAAATTCAATATCTAAACCATCAAATTTTTTAGAATTTTTATTTTTAGAACTTTTAGATGCTTTTTTAGAAGATTTTTTAGATTTTCTTTCTTTAGCTTTTTCTTCTAAACGTTTTTGAAAATTACCTGGAGCATTATCAAGTTCATCAATATTAATACTGAGACCAATTTTTTTCTCTAACTCAGCTATTCTTTTTCCACCTTTACCTATAATCTTTGGAATATCTTTCTTTTTAACATAAAGACTAATTCTCTTATCATTAATGATAGAAACTTCCATAGGTGTTTTAGGAATAAGTTTTTTAAGCATTCTAAGAATTTCTTTCTCAGCAATTACATAAACTGGAGGTTTTTCTTTTTCAAGTTTATCAATTTTAGATTGTTGAACCATTTCTATATCCATAACAATTGTCTGGTCACCATAAGTATAAATCTCATTAACAAGATCTCCAGTTTCAAAGTCTAAAACTTCAATAACAGGTCTTGAAAGATCCCTTTCTTCCATACCTGTAGGTACTTTTACTGTAAGTTTAGTTTCATAAATAGCTGCAATCTCACCATCTTCAATATAGATAGTAGTATCTACAATAGATGGAATAGTACCTAAATCCACACGATTAGCTATTCTTTGAATTGCATCAATAGGACGTGTTGCATGAACAACACCAATCATTCCAACACCTGCAAGCCTCATATCTGCAAATATTGAAAAATCATGATTCTTTCTAAGTTCATCATAAATTGTAAAATCAGGTCTTACAAGGAGTAAAATATCTGCAGTATTTTCCATATCTCCTTCAAGGGGAGAATATTGAGTAATAGTATCAGCAACTTGTAAATCTCTAGGAGTTTCCATAGTCTTTACAATTTTATTCATATCTTCATCATAAAACTTAGCAATAGCTTGAGCAAAAGTAGATTTACCTGCACCTGGAGAACCAGAAATTAAAATACCTCTTGCACTGTTTTTAAATCTTTCAAGAAGTTCATCAGATAAATTATAATCCTCAATAGAAACTTCAGCAACAGGTCTTACTGCAGTAATTTCTAAAGCTTCAGAAAAAGGTGGTCTAGCAATAGAAATTCTAAGATTTCTTGATTGAATAACAATAGCACCATCCATATCAGCTTCCATATAAGTTTTAGGATCATATCTTTCTTTTTCAAGAATTTCTTCAGCTATATCTTCAAGTTGTTTATAATTAAAAATTTCATCAGATAATTTAACTAATCTAACATCACCAGGTTTTCCTTTTTTAGCCATTGGTGGAACATTTTCTTTTAAATGGACAGACATAGTTTCTTCATCAAAGAACTCATCAATTTTTAAATCCATATTTCCTTTAAACTCTTGAGCATAATATAAAACAGGAATTCCTTGAGCTTCAGCAGTTTTAGCTTGAATTTTATCACTAGTAATAAGCATAGCTAATTCAGTTTTAGCAACATCACGAATCAAACTATCAACTTCACCAAGCTTAGCATTATCTTTTTCAAATTTAGTTGGTCTTCTACCAGTAATACGAATAGCTATTGCACCAATATCAGCTAATTCTTGTAATTTCTTAATTTCATCAAGACCTTTAACACCGGTAGGCCTATGATTGTTAGCTTGATGTTCTAATTCAGCAATAACTGCTTCTGGAATAATAATCTCTGGAAAATCTAATTCTTTATCATCAATGATTTTACTAACATTTCCTTCAATAATAGCACTTGTATCTGGAACAATTCTTTTAAGTTCATCAGATTCATCATAATTATAATCATAATCCATAAAATAACCTCCATTTAATTAATACATAAAAATTAAGAATTAAAATAATAAATTTTAAAAAATTAGAAATAAACAAAATTAATAGAATATAAAAATAGTTTAAAATAATATTTTAACATATGTAATTAAGTCCTAAAATCACATATGTTAATAAATTAAAGTTAAAATATTAAATAAATATTAAATTTACTCTTAAGATTTTAATCTAAATTCGACTATTTAATTTT
>JAKSUF010000224.1 GCA_024409145.1 archaeon
GTTTAAAAGACAATACAATATTTGATTTGTAAAAAAACATACCATCTAAAAAACTAAAACCAGTTTAAAAGACAATACAATATTTGATTTGTAAAAAAACATACCATCTAAAAAACTAAAACCAGTTTAAAAGACAATACAATATTTGATTTGTAAAAAAACATACCATCTAAAAAACTAAAACCAGTTTAAAAGACAATACAATATTTGATTTGTAAAAAAACATACCATCTAAAAAACTAAAACCAGTTTAAAAGACAATACAATATTTGATTTGTAAAAAAACATACCATCTAAAAAACTTAAAATGTTTTAAAGATTGTATTTTTTCAGAGGACATCTGATTTGATATATATTTGGAAATAACGTTTTGCATAATATAACAGATTTTACTAATAAATATAGTTTTTATAATAATAAAGTATTTACTACTAAATATAAAATTTACTAGAATTCAAATATCAATACGACATCAATCAATTAAAACTTATACAAAATATTTTCTTAATTTTTTTTCAAATTATATTCTAAATTTAATAATTTATTTTATAGTTCAACAACGAAATTCTAAAAGTTTATTTATTTAATGGTCCAAGTTCTGTAATTGTTTTATAGAACTCTTTCATAGTTTTCTGGAATTTTTCTCCTTCAGAAGCAGAAATCCATTCAAAACGGAATCTTTCTTTTTCAATACCAAATTCATTAATAATGTTTTTAGTCATTAAAGCTCTTCTATTCCATTTATAATTTCCAGCATCATAATGACAATCACCTATATGACAGCCACCAACAAATACTCCATCAGCTCCTTCTTTAAATGCTTTAAGCACCATAGATGGATTAATTCTTCCAGAACACATAACTCTTATGATTCTAACATTTGGAGGATACTGCATACGTGCAGTACCTGCTGTATCAGCACCACCGTAACAACACCAGTTGCATAATAAACCTACAATTTTAACATCATCTGCCATAAAAACCAACTCTAATCAAATGTTTCTTTTTTAGGACTGTATAATGGAGGTTTCTCATCCCCAAGGCCAGCTTGATATCCAGTTTCTTTTTCATATTCTAATTGTAATTTATGATAAATTTTAGATACTGGAATCTCCATTGGACATACGTCTTCACATTGTCCACAATTTACACAGCTAACACTCATATGTGATAATCTAACACCTTGGAAACCTAATGGATTAGGTGCTTCATTTGGATCATCTTTAAGATAAGACTTTTCAAGTTCACATTCATTACACCAACAGATAGGACAAACATCTCTACATGCATAACATTTAATACATTTATTCCAGTGATTATCCCAATCTTCTATGGTTAAATAATCATCATATAATTGACCTTGTTGAGATTTTTTACCCATATTAATCATGATATTTTCAATTTTATCTCTGATTGCAATAGATTTTTCTGATGGAGTTTTAGTTTCAATAAAACCTCCTTTTTTAGCATCTTCAACAATATTTTGACCTTTTTCATTATTAATTTCGATAAAAGTCCAACCATCTTCAGCACCCCAGTTACCACAAGCAATATCTGCATTACGAGGTACTTTGAGATCACATCTTTGACAGTTTTCACGACGACCATAACCTTGTTCTTCTAAATCATCAATTTTAATACCTTTTTCAGAACCATCATCTAATTCAATGATAAATTGACCTTTAGTAATTTCTTCTTTGACAACTTTAGAAGGGTCTATTTCATATAATTCATCAATCATTTTTTGTGCAGTTTGAGGAATTACAGTACCACCACAATTTAAACCAATAGTGTAAATATTTTCAGGTTTAATTTGATGTCTTTTAACAAGTTCATTAATAGCTTTAGCATCACATGGTTTTACAGCAACAGCTATTTTCTTATCTTGTAAATAGCTAGAAATTAAATCTGCAACCATAGTTGGTGCACAATGTAAAGATCCAGCAGTTTTAGCAAGTTCTTCAGAATTAGTTACAATAGTTGGAATACCATCATAAATATCTTGGTCTTTAGTTAATGTTAAAACACCATCAACTATTTCATTATCTAAAAGATATTTAAATATTGAACTTACTGCTCCACCACAGGCACCATTTTCTGTTATTTCATCTATTTTACTTTTTGCAAGTATAAAATCACTCATATAATCACCTATGATTAAGCAAGTTTCTCGAATATTTCGATTTCACTTAAATTTTCATCATCTATTTCTACAGAAGGAACAAATTCTTGAGTTAAACCACAGGAATTTGTAAAGCTTCCAGATTTTTCAGCCCAAGTTTTACCAGGTAAAACAACATCAGATAATGTTGAGAATTCACTATTACAGTTAGAAATATTAACAATAAATCCACTAGAAATATCATTTTTAGAAAGATAATCAAGAGGATTTGCATTAATTACAAAAAGAACTTTAGATTTTTGAATAATATCCAAAATTTCATCTTTATTAAGAGAATTAATTTTTTCAAGAGCACCCTTAGAATTAGCTTCACATAAAACAGGAAGTAATTTAGCACCAGTTTCACTAGCTACTTCTTCAAGTTTTTCTAAATCTTCTTTTTCATCAAGTTTATTCACTAAAATTATAGCTTCTTCAGATAATTTATCTTTAATAGAAATATTGTTAACAAAATCAGTAATTGAATCTACTTTAATATATTCATCTGAATTTAAAGCAGTAATAGATTTTTCAACAGCATCAACAGAAATAACAGAAGATCCATTTTCTTTAGCAATAATTACTCTTCTACCAATTAATGGATTTTCTTTAATAATATCTCCAATTTCTAAAATTAATTTAGCACTAGAAATATCATCATAGTCAATAGATTCTACATCCACATTATAAAAATTATTTCCATAGAAACCAATATTTTCAGTTCCAAAACTTTCAGCGAAAGATTTAACACATTCAATTTCTTCATTAGTCATTTTTCCAGAACAAATAATACCCAATTCGTTTGAATTAATAGAGGATAATTCCTCTTTAACCATACCAATAATAGTATCATTATCAGAATCAACAAGTTCTTTATTTTTAACTAAAGAAGGTTTTTTAATTCTATCATTAAATAATTCTATAGAATTTCTACCATTCAAACAGTTTTTTCCTTCATTTATAGGGTGTCTTTTATAAGGAAAAGTTCCTACAACATCATTTTCTTTAGATATGATGTTTAATCCACAACCTACAGAACATGAAGGACAAATTGTATGTTTAATAGTTAACATATAATTCATATCTCCAAATTTTTTATCTTGATATTATTTAATTTAGTCAGTTAATTATTAAAAAAAATTAATTTAAACACTAATAATA
>JAKSUF010000225.1 GCA_024409145.1 archaeon
TAAAATAAAAAAAACTAAAAAAATAAGAATAATGTACTAATAACTAATATTAAATAAATATAAACTTATTAAATAAATATAATTAAATTAAATATATAGTATAATACTAAAGTACAATACTAAATCAAGGAGGGTTTTCTATCAGTGACTATAAAATAAGTGTAATAATGCCAGTTTATAATGGAGAAAAGTATTTAAAATCTACTTTAGATTCAATTGTAAACCAAAGCTTTGGAATAGAAAACATCCAAGTAATTATTGTTAATGACTGCTCAACAGATAGAACTAAAGATATTTTAGAAGAATATAAATCAAAATATCCAAGTTTCCACATAATTCACCTTGAAGAAAACACTGGAGGGCCATATACACCAAGAAACATTGGATTAAACTATGTTGAAGCAGAATATATCATGTTTTTAGATGCAGATGATGAATTTTTAGAAAACAGTTGCGAAGTATTATACAATAAAATAAGAGAATATAACTGCGATATTGCTTTTGGAAGATATTTACGAAATTATCCTGAGAAAAATATTATTAAAAAATCTTACACACCATATAAAGAAAGTCTTAACAAACCCTATAACAATTATCTTGATGATTTAATTGAAGGAAGTGATTTTAAAGGAATTATAGGTTTTGTTTGGAAAAATATTATTAGCTACTTCATTTATGGAAGACAAATAAATAAAGAAAACAATGAAGAAATCTTTATAAAAGATATTAAAGAAGAAAATAACGATGAAATAGCTATTTTAAAAATATTACCTTCATTTTGGACTAAGATATATCGATCAGATTTAATTTTAAAGAATGATATTAAATTCCCAGAAGTCATATCTGGAGAAGATTTAAACTTTTTATTAGAAGCTTATTTTAAATCTGAAAAAGGAATTTTGTTTTTAAATAATCAAGTTGTTTATAATTATAATATGAGATTAGAAACTGAAGATAAATCAATAACAAAAAATATTAATTTTAGATTGATTAATGATTCTTTAAAATCATATAGATTAGCATCACAACTCACAGATAAGTATAATTTAAAAAATAAAGACATAATACTTAATTCATTCTTATTAAATTGGATTAATCTTTGGTTAAGTAGAGATAATTCTAAAGATGAAAATAAATTATTTAAAGAAGAGATTAATTTAATTAAAAAAGGTAAGAAACATGGTTTGATTTATAGATTACTCCTTAATTTCATTAATTTAATTTTAAAGATTAAAAGTTAAAAATAATCTTTAAAAACAGAAAAAAACATTAGGAATAATTAAAAATAGCTAAATAAAAAATTAAAATAAGTATAAACTAAAATAGCTAAAAATAAAAAAACTAAAAAACAAAAAATAAGTATAAACTAAAAATAAAAATAAATGAATAGAATAGTAAAACTATTCTACAGTAACACATTTAGCTAAATTCTTTGGTTTATCCGGGTCCAAATCTCTAGCTACTGCTACATAATAACTTAAAATTTGTAATGGCACAATATAAACAAGTGGTGCAATTATATCATCAACTTCAGAATTAATTAAGAAAGTATCTTGTGCTTTTGTAATTAAGTCTTCATCACCATAAGAACCTATACCTAAAACATCAGCACCTCTTGCTTGAACTTCCTCAAGATTACTCATAGTTTTCTTATGATCATCACCAGGAGGTAAAATAGCCACAACAGGAATACCATCATCAATTAAAGCAATAGGACCATGTTTAAGTTCACCTGCAGCATATCCTTCACCATGAATATAAGTAATCTCTTTAAGTTTAAGAGCACCTTCTAAAGCAATTGGATAAGAATAACCTCTTCCAATATAGAAGAAATCTCTTGCAAATCTGTATTTACGAGAAATATCTTTAATTTTATCCTCATTTTCAAGAACTTCATTAATATAATCTGGAACTTTATCTAATTTTTCAAGTAATTCTTTATTATCTGCAAGTAAAGCAGCAAACAAATAAATAGATGCTAATTGACTTACATAAGTTTTAGTAGCAGCTACACCTATTTCTGGACCAGCCTGAGTTTGAATAACATACTGAGCTTTTCTAGTAGCAGAACTTCCAGCAACATTAACAATAGCTAAAGTTTTAGAAGTTTCATTAGCAACATCTAATGCTTTAAGAGTATCAGCTGTTTCACCAGATTGTGTAATGAAAATAACAAGAGTTTTATCATTTAAAGATTTTTGACTATATTTAAACTCAGAAGCAAGTAAAACTTCAGTTGGAATACCTGCTAATGTTTCAATTAAATATTTACCTGTAAGAGATGCATGATAAGAAGTACCACATGCTACAAAAGCAACACGATTAATATCATCTTTAATCTCATCAACAATTTTTTTAACAATTTCTCTTTCAGCTAAAGTATTTTTAATAGCAATATCTTGTTCATGAATCTCTTTAATCATGAAATGATCATAACCTTCTTTTTGAGCCATTTCAGGAGACCAGTCAATTACATCAACTTCTTTATCAAGAATATTATCCTCAGAATCTTTAATAGTTATTCCATCACCAGTTAAAGTTACAATTTCCCCTTCTTCTAAGTAAATAATATTATTTGTATATTTCAATATAGCTGGGAAGTCAGATGCTACAAAGTATTCTTTTTCTCCAACACCAACAATAAGAGGACTATCTTTACGAGTAGCTACAACTTTATTTGGTTCTTTAATTGAAATAGCAGCTATTGCATATGCACCATGAATAATATCAATTGTTTTCCTAAGTGCTAATTCTAGGTCACAACCTTCATCTACAAATTTTTCAAGTAAGTGTGGAATTACTTCTGTATCAGTATCTGATTTAAATTCATGACCTTCTTTTTCTAATTCTTCCTTAATAGCTAAATAATTTTCAATAATTCCATTATGTACAACAGCAATTGCATTATTTTCATCTAAATGAGGATGAGAATTAATTTCACTAGGGTCACCATGAGTTGCCCATCTTACATGAGCTATACCACAGTTTCCAGGTAAATCTGCAAGATCTAATTCTGCATCAACTTCAGCAATTTTACCTGCACCTTTTTTAAGATTAATAGTATTACCAGTTGCAGTAGCTATTCCAATTGAATCATAACCCCTATATTCAAGTTTAGAAATAGAATCCAATAGGACAGGTGCTGCATCATCATCTTTTAAAACACAACCAACAATTCCACACATAATATCATCCATATAGTTTTAAATTTATAAGCTCAATTTTATATAAAAATCAATAGCTAATTTATAGAATTTATATTCTTCACTAATAATAAAATCATTTAAAGATTCATCAT
>JAKSUF010000226.1 GCA_024409145.1 archaeon
AACACCCATATCTGTTGCACTTACCGCACCTAAACTAATACATAATATAAGTAGCAATGAAATGAATAATAAACTGTTTTTCATCTTTATCATAATCTACACCAAATTATTTTTCTTAATTATACAAGTAATAATTAATACATAAATATTTTTATAAAAAATGGCTCTGTTGAAATCCCCTATTTTTTACACTTGAAATGAAACTTGGGTCTTTTTTAAGCCTTTAAAATTCTTATTTTTTTATATAATTTATTTTACATTTTTTATTTATTTGCTCAAGTATTTATTGTTTTTATTCTTCTAAAAAAAGAATTAATAAGTTTTATTTAGTAGAATGAAGAATATATATTATATGAAATACAAAAACAAATATTCTTCATATTTATTTAGGAGAAACAAACATTTAAATCTTTTGGATTTTGGCTTTCAGGAAAATGAAAAAAAAATTTTAAATAAGATAAATAAAGAGCCCCTTAGTGAAATAAATTATAATGAGTTGGCTGATTTTATTGAAACTACTTATAATTTTACTTTATCTATTTTAGATAAATATTCTTCACCTTTTTCTAAAAAAACCTACACACAACCCGTTTTATTCACAATATTGGGATTGAAATATTATTTAAATATGAGTTTTCGACAAATAACTGATTTTATTGAATTTTCTGATAAAATAAAAGCTTTTTTCAAGATTAAAAAAGCACCCAAACTACTCTACATTACAAAAATTCTTTAAAAGACTTCCTACAAACATGTTTGAAAGAATAACTTCTTTAATAATCGCAGAATTGAAAATTAAAAATGGAATAGTTGCTTTAGATGGAAGTGGATTCACTTGTGACAGTGCAGACAAATATTACTCAAAAATAAGGAGAAACGAACGAAAACACTATACAAAATGCCATATTGCCATCGATACAACCACAAAAATTGTAATGCATTCACAAGCCTTAAAAGGCCCCAGACATGATATAAAATTTGCAAAAGCTTCAATAAGAGCAATGAAAAAATATAAACCTTCTTACATATTAGCAGACAAAGCATATGATACAGAATCAATCAGAAGATGCATAAACAAAGAATTAGGATCAACAGAACAAATCCCACTTAAATCTAATTTCACACATGGAGTTTACAGGAGAAAAAGCCAAAAAACCTTCCAAAAAGAAATATACAATCAAAGAGGACTTGTAGAAAATGTATTCAGTGTAATAAAAAGAATATTCGATGGAACTAACAAAAGCAAATCCACACGACTAAGAAACAAAGAAACAAGACTAAAAACACTATTTTACAACATCTACAGATACAACATAATCAAAAATTAAGGATTTCAACAGAGCCTATTTATAATTAATTTAATATATTATTAAAAACAAAATATTTTTAATATAACTTATAAATTGTTTTACTATTATTAGTATTCTAGATATTATGGTTATCTTGTTTTAATTTATTAAGTTTTATTTAGCTATTAATAGTTATCTTATTTTATTTATCAAGTTCTATTTAGCTAATTAATAGCTTTTATTATTTTAAAATAAATTATGTGATTTTATGGATGAATTAGAAAAAATTGTATTTAAACATGCATTATTAAATGCTGCTAAACATAAAGGAAGTGCTAATCCTAAAGCAGTTATGGGTTCTATCATGTCTCAAGAAGCTGAACTTAGAAGTAGGGCAAAAGAGTTAGGTCCTCTTTCTGCTAAGATAACTGCTCAAGTAAATGATTTATCTCTTGAAGAACAAGCTGAAGAAATGGCTAAATTAGATGTTCAAGTTGAAACTAAAAAGAAAGTTAAAAAAGAAGAAGGTTTAGCAGAACTTCCAGGTTCTCATGATAATGTAGTTATGCGTTTTGCACCAAATCCAAGTGGTCCTTTACACATTGGACATGCAAGAGCAGCTATTCCTAATGGAGAATATGCAAAACGTTATGATGGTAAATTTATATTAAGAATTGAAGATACTGATCCTAAAAGGGTTTATGAACCTGCTTATCAATTAATTCAAGAAGATTTAGAATGGTTAGGTATCAAACCAGATGAAGTTTACTATCAAAGTGATAGGTTTGAAATTTATTATGATTATGCTGAACAATTAATTAAAAAAGGTGCAGCATACATGTGTACTTGTGATGGTGCAGACTTTAAAGAGCTTAAAGATAATTGTAAACCATGTCCATGTCGTGATAATTCTGTTGAAGAAAATATGGAACTTTGGAATAAATTCCAAGATATGGCTGCTGGAGAAGCTGTTTTAAGAGTAAAAACTGATATTGCTCATAAAAACCCTGCTATTCGTGATTGGGTAGCTATGCGTATAGTGGATGAAGAACATCCTAGATTAGGTACTAAATATAGAGTTTATCCTATGATGAACTTCTCTGTAGCTGTAGATGATCATTTATTAGGTATGTCTCATGTTTTAAGAGGAAAAGATCACTTAGCTAATAGTGAAAAACAAAAATATCTCTATCAACATATGGGTTGGGAAGTTCCTGAATTTATCCATTATGGTAGACTTAAAATGGAAGATATTGCACTTAGTACTTCTAAAGCTTTAGCTGGTATTGAAGAAGGTACTTATAGTGGTTGGGATGACCCAAGACTTGGTACATTAAGAGCTATTGCAAGAAGAGGTATTCAACCTGAAGCTATTACTAAATTAATGGTTGAAATTGGTGTGAAAATGGCAGATTCTGCTGTTAGTTGGAAAAAAATTTATGGTTTAAATAGAAATATAATTGAAGAAAAAGTTAATAGATATTTCTTTGTTAAAGACCCTGTTAAAATAAATATTGGTGATTGTCCTGATGAATCAATTGGTTTAGATATTGAAAGACCATTACATCCAGATTTCTTAGACAGAGGTAATAGGATTCTTACTTTTGATAAGGAGGTTTATATTCCTGAAAAAGATTTAACAAATGGTATCACTCGTTTGATGGATGCTGTCAATATTACTATAAATGATGGTAGTGTTTCTTATCATAGTACCTCTTTTGAAGATGCAAGAGATGCTAAAGCAAGAATTATTCAATGGGTTCCTGAAGATGCTATTAAAACAAAAGTAGTTATGGATGATGCATCTGTTGTTGAAGGTCTTTGTGAAATTGCTTGTAAAGATTTATCTGTTGGAGATATTGTCCAATTTGAAAGATTTGGTTTTGCAAGACTTGATTCCATTGAAAATGATGAGTTAGTATTCTATTTTGCTCATAAATAATTACTAACTTTTTTATTTTTTTATTTTAATTATTTTTTATTCTTTTTATTGAATTTTAGTTA
>JAKSUF010000227.1 GCA_024409145.1 archaeon
TTTGTTCTGATTGGATATGTTAGTTTTTTTATTTGGATTTTTATTCTGATTGTGAGAGTGATTTATTATTGATTTATTCTAAATATTTATTGGTGTAATTATGTCTAATGGTGAATTGGTGAGAATTCCTGGAAAAAAACATCTTTCCTACTATGAACTTATTAGAAATTCTGCAGTTTATGCATTTTCTGACAAGGTCGCTATTTTAATCTTTGGGATTATTCTAATTGTATTATCTAATTTAGAAAATTATATTTTAGTTTCCCAAGATGCTCTTTTGTCTAAACGTATTTTACTTGTAGGTATTATAGTAGTTGTATTAACTATATTTGAAGCAGGTTATTCTTTTAAAATTAAGGAAGAGACACTTAGAGGATCTAAGAGGCCTCCTTTATTTAATCATTTTAAAGAAATGTTTAGGCATGGATTAAAAGATTTTATCATAGATTTAGCTTATCTTTTGTTAATGTTATTATTAATTGTTATTAGTATTATCGGTTCTGCTTTATATAAAGAATATTCTATGGTTTTACCTTTATTTGCATTGGTTCTTATTACTATTCTTACAATAATTCAACAATCTGCTATAATAAATTTAGCTTATCATGATGGTGAATTTAAATCTGCATTTGATTTTAAACAAATATATAGATTAATGCATGCTGTTGGGTTTAAAAGGATGGTTGTAATTTTTATATTATGGTTTATTTGTGATTATTTGATTTTAACTTCTATATTTCATGAAGGTATTTTTGTAGAAAATACTATTTTCACATTTTGTCTTAATTTAGTTATAACTCCATTCATTACAATATTTACAGAAAGGCTTTTTATGCTTTCTACTTTATAATTTTTTATTTTTTTTATTATTTTTTCTTTTTTTAGGTTTTTTTCATTGATTTGTGATATCTTTTTTTTAGGTTGTTTTTTTATTTTTTCTCATTGATTTAAAATATTTAATTTAGTTAAATGGTTCTGATGGTTTTTAGTGAATAAATGTTTTTGAAGATGAATTATTCATCTTTGATTTCATTTGATTTTGTGAGTAATGCTAAACCAATAAGACTTATTATAATACCAAGTATATTTAAACTACTTGGAATCTCTAAATATATTAAAGCTCCAAAGATTGTAGCTGAAATTGGTTCTGCACTACTACACAATATTGTAGCTTTTCCATTATCAATATTAGTTAATGCAACACTAAATAAGAAATATGGTAATATTGATGTGAATACTGAATGAAGAATTGCAAACAATGTATGTGGTCCTGGATTTGTTACTAAAAATGAACCAAAAGTATTCCAATCTGTAAATGGAGCTAAACAAATAGCTATTATCAAGAATGTGTAAAAAATTATTGTAAATGTAGAATAACCTTTGTTTGATGCTAATTTTGAAAATACTCCATATAATGCCCAGAATAATGCAGAAGCTAATCCAAAGATCATACCATGTGTTGACCAATTGAATCCATTTGAAGTTTCAAGTAATCCACTAACAAATAAACAACCAATTAAGGTTATAACTAAACAAATTAATTTCCTTCCAGTAATCTTTTCTTTAAATAAAATTGCAGATAAAACTAGTGCAAATATTGGAGCTAAACTCAATAATAATGAAGCTAGTGACAAAGATAATGTAAATGCTGCTTCATTGTAACATAGGTTTAGTAATAATGCTCCTAAAACTCCACTTCCTATAAATAACCATAAATCTTTTAATTTGATTTTAAGTGAATCTCTATCAAAAAGCATTAATAGAATAAATAAGATTAATGATGCTCCAAATACTCTTGTTGAAAGTATTGAAACACTATTTAATCCAAAACTATTTAATATTCTTACAAAAACACCACCTGAACCCCACATGGCTCCAGATAATATTGGTAAAAGGAGTAATAATCGTTTATCTAAATTAATTTTAATCACATTCCTATTTTATGTTCTATTGATTAATAGTTAAGTATAATTAATTATTTTGTTTAACTTATTATTTAATTACTACTTTTAGAACTATAAATTAAATGGGATTTTAGAGCTATTTTTAAAATTATTCTTTATTTAATTATTTTTTTATTAGTTAATTATTTGTTATTATTAAGAAAATTATTAATAGAATATTAAACAAAAACTTGAATATGTACTGTCCAAAATGTGGAGCTATTATTAAAGAAGGTGAAAAATTTTGTGCATATTGTGGATCTTCAGTTCAGGATATGGTTGATAATTCAGATAATAACTCTGATAATAGTTATAATTTAGATGATAATTCTGGTTCTGAGTCTGGTTTTAAGTCTGGTTCTGAGTCTGGTTTTAAGTCTGGTTCTGAGTCTGGTTCTGAGTCTGGTTTTAAGTCTGGTTCTAGTTTTGGTTCTGAGTCTGGTTCTGAGTCTGGTTCTGAGTCTGGTTCTGAGTCTGGTTCTGAGTCTGGTTTTAAGTCTGGTTCTAGTTTTGGTTCTAGTTTTGGTTCTAGTTTTGGTTCTGAGTCTGGTTCTGAGTCTGGTTCTAGTTTTGGTTCTAGTTTTGGTTCTCGTTCTGAGGATTCGTCTAGTGGAAAGTATAGTTCTAGTAATGAAAAAACTACTCATTCTAGTAAGGATATTAAAGAAAATATACAAAAAAAGAAAACTTCTAAAAAACGTAAATGTTGTTATGTTGCGATTATTTTATTAATAATATATTTAATAATAGCTATTCCATATATAATACAATATAATACAAATAGGGAAGATGTGGCTGCATTTCATAGTGATGAATTTAAGTCATTAGATTCTGATGGTGATGGATACCTTACATTTGATGAAGCAGAGAAATTGAGCAATAATATAAGTAGTTCAGATCTTTTAGGGTACTTTCAAAAAGCAGATCATAATGGGAATGATTTGCTGAAAGGGGATGAATTTGATTCGTTCTATTATTCGGTTTTTAATCATTTTTCTAAATCATTAAATAGTGATAAAAATAAGTCTAATTCTAATTTAAAATCTACTTCAAGTTATAAATCTTCTATGACTTCTCCTGAACATGATTTGTGGAGATATGAAGAAATTGTGGATTATGATTCTTATGGTGATCCTATTTATGTTGCTACATATTATACATCAGGGGATTCATTTTTCGAGCCTGGAGTTTATACAGCTACTGGAAATGACAATATTGGATGGGATTATGACTTTGAAAATAGTAATTGGAAATCTATGTATAATCACTAAATAGTATTATTTAGAAAATTAGTGGATTAGATAATTATAGAAAACATTGAATTGTAAAATTAGAAAAGTAGCGAA
>JAKSUF010000228.1 GCA_024409145.1 archaeon
CTTTTCATTTTTTATTTTTTCTTTACCCTTATTTTCTTTATCCTTAAGTAGTGATTTACTAACATCACTATTAACTTTATCGTTAATTTCCTTATTCATTTTTTAACTCTCCTTGTTTTGCAACCTTTCTTAATACTCTTAATGTATTTGAAACTACATTCTCAATAAAATCTTTATCATTTTCATCTAGTGATAATGCAATTTGATTTTCTATAATACTAGATAACTCATGTTCTTTTTCTTTTAATATATTTTTACCCTTTTCTGTTAATCTAATATTTACACTTCTCTTATCTGTTTGACCTTGCTTTGTATATTTTTCAATCAAATTCATAAGTTCAAGTTTAGATAACATTATTGATAATGCACCTTTACTCATACAATGTTTTTCAGCAATATCTTTTAAAATACAACCATCATCCATATAATTTATAAGTTGTAACATTTGAAATTGGCTAAAAGATATACTATCTTTATTTGATTTACCATTTTTGTTAAAACAACCATCAACCAATGCTCTTCTCAAATGATTCATTTCATGAATCAATTCATAAAGTTCAGTTTGTCTTTCCTTTGAAAATAGATTTAATTCTTCCATATTATCCCCTTTAAATATAGATTTCTTCAAAAAATAGTTTAGTTATAAAACTAAACAGTTTTACATTAAAACTATTTTACACTTATTTTTTTGAGAGTCAATAAATTGGGTCAATTTACTGTAGAAATATGTATATATAATGAAGGAATTTTTCAATTTTTGCACTAAAAAAGGGCCTGTGGCCCTTTATTTATAAGCGTTACACGCGTTTTTATTTTGTATTTTTTGTTGATTTTTTAGCTGTTGTTTTAGCTGCAGCTGGTTTCTTTTCAGCTTTTGCAGGTTTTTCAGCTTTTTCTTCTTCTTTTGGTTCTTTTACTGCTTTTTTCTTAGCTCCAACTAGTGCTTGATAGTATCCTACTTCTACTGCTAAACATCTTGGTGCTAATAAGAACATTAATAAAACTCCAAGTAAGAATGCATCTAATACGATCATTGTAAATAAATCGAATTTGTGATAATTATTTGCAACTGGTTCAATTACATTAGTTTCTGCTTCTGTAAGAGCAACTAATTCTTCAAGTGTTGCATTTTCATTTGTTAAAACTTCTTCAACATCAATAGTTTCATTTGGCATATTGTATTCTTCAACTACTGCTGTTTGAGGTTTAGCAAATTCAACATATTTGTATGATAATCCTAATGCTCCAACAGTATATAATAATACTGGGATAAGCATAATTATACATATTGTAATAAAGTATTTGAATTTATGTCCATGCATAATTTCTCTACTCTTTTTGAATGCATCATTAATTGACATTGTTCTATTATCAATTAAGATAAATGGAACCATTACATATCTGTATGACCAGATGATACCTGGTATAACAAATAAAATAAAACCAATAGTTACAATTAATAATTCCCAAAATAAAGCTGCGATTAATTTTAATCCTGTTTTATAATCTACATAGAATTCAACTAAGTCATCAACTTTCGCTGTTCCTTTTTTTAGGTTCATAAAATAATAATATAAACCAAAACATGCTGGGAATAAACATGGAATTGTTATAATTAATGGTGTTCCTACCATTGATGCAATTAGTACAACTACAATGTACATAATAAACATTCCATAAGCTTCAAGTCTTTTTCCTTTTAGCATTTCGCCACTTGCTTTAAGTGCTTTTCCTATCATAAATTCCTCCTAATAATTTTATATATATGAAAAACTATAAAAGTTAATCATCAAGATTTTTGTAAAGTTCTTTATCAAGGTCTACTGTATTTTCACTAACCTCTCCAAGATCTTCTTCTTTTGCATCTTTAATTTCTATTTCTTCTACATCGCCATCACTAAATCTTGCTGTAATACTCTTTACTGATTCATCGACATATTTATTTGTTGAAATTAGTCTTTGGAATTCTATAATAAATTCACATATCATATGATATGTCCAAAGCATTTCTTTTTCTTTCATCTTACTAAAGATTGCAGGTTCAAACATTGCACCTGTAAAAAATCTCATGTATACTGTTGGACCTTTTAAAACTATTTCAAAAGTTAATCCACTTTCTACAACAAACTTTGTTAATAAATTTATTACATCAAAGTTAACTAATCTTTTTGCTTCTGTTCTATTTGTGCTATATAAATCAAAATATTTTTCAAATTCAATTGAGTCAATTTTTACTCTATTCTTTTGAGGTAATAATTTTAATTTATCTTTTTTAATATATATTTCATCGAATGAAAATAATGTTGATTTTAACATTACAAACATTCCATGGAATCTTGGGTTACGAGATTTTGAAACTATCTTTCCTTTTTTATTTACTTTTTCATTTACTTCACTTACTTCAAGTTCTGACATATCCATATATACTTTATCAGTAACATTACCAAAGATATGATCATCACCTGTCACGTAATTATATTTTTTGTTATCAAAATTTGCTCTTTTATAATCTTCTTCATTAGCAAAACTATCTGCTTCATAATGAAGTGTACTTATACTTTGTTCAACATATGGTTTTATTACACATGTCTTAAACATTTCTTTATATTGTTTTGAATATTTTTTATTAAGATATAAAATTGCAAATAACTCTAGTATTGCTACTACTAATAAAAATAATGACCAAAGTGATCCTTTATTAAGTTCATAAATTCCAACAAGTAGTAATCCTATTTCAACAATAATTGCTACTATGTTTTTTACTCTTTCTAATTGTTTAAAACCTAATAGTTCATTTTGGAAATCTTGTTCATTCTTATCATAGAGTTCTTCAAATTCATTTGTGTATTTTAATAAATCACCTTTATTTATCGCTCTTTTTGTAAACACTCCAGAGAATGCTAGAGCAAGAAACAATACAGGTAATATTATAAATACAGCAAGCATTATTCCCATAACTACTCCTTTAACCTTTAAGAAAAATTATAACACGATTTTTTTTAATTTCTACATAATTATTGTTTTAAAAAAATTTTGTCAACCCCAAAAGTTTCTACTATTTTTTTAGCTCGTTTTAAAAAAACGCATGTCAAGTCAAGTTTTTTCTTAGGAATGATGAGGGCTCAAAAAAAATTTTTGTCAACGGTAAAAGTTTTAATTATTTTTTTAGCTTGTTTTAAAAAAAGTTTTGTCAAGAGCACTTTTTTAAAAAATTTTTTATTAGGATTTTTTATATATCTTTTCGAAATTTTTGCAT
>JAKSUF010000229.1 GCA_024409145.1 archaeon
TTAAAAAATCTTATATAAATTAAAAATTATAAATATATACTAATATAATCTATTAATGAATTTTATAAGAATGAGACTAAATTCAAAATTATAAAATTTGAGATTATTTATTTAACATAATCTTATTTAATTTACTAAAAAGTAAAAAAGACCAAATATTTCTTAATTACTAAAAGTAAACTTTAAGATTATCATTTATGATTATAAACTTATTATAAATTTTTAAAAGTATTAAAAATTAAGAGTGTGATTTAGTGACTAATAATGATATAGAAAAGAAATGGCAGAAAAAATGGGCAGATGCAAAGCTATTTCAATCAAATCCAGATGAAAGAGAAAAATTATTCATTACAGTAGCTTATCCTTATCCAAGTGGAGCTATGCATATAGGACATGGAAGAACTTACACTGTACCAGATGTTTTTGCAAGATTTAAAAGAATGCAACAATACAATGTTTTATTCCCTATGGGATGGCATGTAACTGGTGCTCCAGTTATTGGAATTGCAGACAGAATTCAAAGAAAAGACCCATGGACTATGGATTTATATGAAAGAGTCCATAAAGTACCTAAAGAAGAACTTCCAAAATTAGAAGACCCTGAATATATTGTTAAATATTTCAGTAATGAATATCATGATGTAATGAGTGATATGGGTTATTCAATTGATTGGAGAAGAGAATTTAGAACTATTGACCCTACTTATAAAAAGTTCATCACTTGGCAAGCTAAAAAACTTAAATCCCTTGGTTTAATTAAACAAGGAGAACATCCAGTTAAATATTGTCCAAATTGTGAAAACCCTGTTGGAGACCATGACCTTTTAGAAGGTGAAGGTGTAGGAGTTAATGAATTAACTTTAGTTAAATTTAAAGTTGAGGATGGTTTATTTATTGTTCCTGCAACATTCAGACCAGAAACTATTTTTGCTGCAACTAATGTATGGTTAAACCCTGAAGTACATTATATTAAAGTAGCAGTTAAATCTGGAGCTTGTGAAGGAGAAAACTGGATTATCTCAAATGAAGCTTATCTTAATTTATCTAATCAATATGATATTGAAATCATTGAAGATGTTGATCCTAAACCATTAATTGGAAATTATGTTGAAAACCCACTTAATGGTGAACCATTACCAATATTCCCTGCAAGTTTTGTAGACCCTGAATATGGAAGTGGAACTGTATTCTCTGTACCAGCACATGCACCTGCAGATTATATTGCACTTAGAGATTTAAAAGAAAACTCTGAATTAATTAAAGAATATGATATTGCAGATGAAGTTGCTAAGGCAGAACCAATAAATGTTGTAACTGTTAAAGGTTATGGAGAATTCCCTGCTAAAGAAGTAGTAGAAAGAATGGAAATTGAAAATCAAAATGACCCTAAAGTTCAAGATGCTACTGATGAATTATACAAAGCAGAACACAGTAAAGGATATATTAGTGACCATATTGAAAATTATGCTGGAAAAAGAGTTGCTTATATTAGAGATGAAATTAAAGGAGATATGATTGAAGCTAAACAAGCAGATATCATGTATGATTTCGCTGAAAGACCAGTAGTTTGTAGATGTGGTAATAAATGTGTTGTAAAAATTATGGATGATCAATGGTTTGTAAGATATTCTGATGAAGAATGGACTGAAAAAACCAGAAAATTATTAGCACAAGAAAATATTATCCCAGAAGAAATCAGACCTAACTTTGAATATTACATTGGATGGTTAGAAGATTGGGCATATTCCAGAAGAGTTGGATTAGGTACAAGAGTTCCTTGGGATGACCAATGGTTAATTGAACCTTTAAGTGATTCTACATTATATATGTCTTATTATGCAATAGCTAAATACTTAAAAGACATGAATCCAGAAGATTTAAATGAAGCATTCTTTGAAAAAGTCTTCTTAAATGTAGATAGTGATGATATTAAAGTTGCACCTGAAATTGTTGAAGATATTCAAAATGAATTTAATTATTGGTATCCATTAGATTGGAGATTATCTGCAAAAGATTTAGTAGGTAATCACTTAAGTTTCTTAATGTTTACTCATGCAGCTATTTATCCAGAAGAAAAATGGCCTAAAGGAACTGTTGTATTTGGTATGGGGTTACTTGAAGGAAATAAAATGTCTTCATCTAAAGGAAATGTAATTTTACTCTCAGATGCAATTAAAGAATACAGTGCAGATGTAGTAAGACTCTTCTTAATGGCATCAGCAGAACCATGGCAAGATTTCGATTGGAGAGAAAAAGAAGTTAGAGGAACTCAAAAACGTCTTGAATGGTTTAGAGAATTTGCACAAAGAGTTGAAGATATTAAAGGTTCTAAATTAGATTTATCTAATATTGAAGATATTGAACTCACCCGTACTATCGACAAATGGATGATAAACCAATTAAATGCACATATTAAAGCAGCTACTGAAGCTTTAGAAGTTTTCCAAACTAGACAAGCTTTACAACATGCTCTTTTCTTACTTAAGAAAGATTTAGACCATTATATGTACAGAGTTAAAGAATTAGTAGATAATAAAGATCCAGCAGTTGTTTATGTTCTTTCAACAGTATTAAACAACTGGATTAGATTACTTGCTCCATTTACTCCACATACTTCTGAAGAACTTTGGTCCAAATATGGTGGAGAAGGATTTATCTCTTCAGCAGAATGGCCTAAATACAATGAAGATCTTATTAGTGAAGAAACTGAAAGATCTGAAAGTTTAGTTCAAAATACTGTAAAAGATATTAATGAAATTAAAAATATGGTAGGAGACAACATAGAAAAAGTCCATATTTATATTTCACCAGAATGGAAATGGGATTTATACAAAATAGCTAATGATGTTGGAAAACCAGATATTGGTCAAATAATGGGAAGAGCTATTGGTCAGAAAATCTATGATAATAAGAAAGAAATAGCTAATGTAGCTAAGAAAATTTCAAGAGAAATGACTAAAACTAGATACATTGGTAAAATCGATGAAGCCACTATTTTAAATGATGCAAAAGAATTCATTGAAAATGAAGTAAGCTCTGAAGTTATTATCCATACTGATGATAGTTATGACCCACAAAATAAGGCAAGAAATGCTATGCCTTATAAACCAGCTATTTTCATGGAATAGATTTAAATAGCTATAAATTTAAAAGGAGTTAATATATTATTAACTTCATTTACTTTTTTTATATTTTTTTATCTTTTTAATTTATTAATTATTAATTTATTATTTTCTTTTTATCTCTTAT
>JAKSUF010000023.1 GCA_024409145.1 archaeon
AATATTAATAATATAAAAACTTAATAGCATATTAATTTAGAATATAATAATTTTATAGTTTAAAAATGTATATTAATAAACAATCAATCATAAAAAATATTTAAAAAAAATCATAAAAAATATTTAAAAAAACAAGAACACAAGAGGGATAATATGGATGACCCAACACCAAGAAAAGAAGAAAATGCAATAGTTTTAGATTATTTAAAATTCGGATATATTAATCCAAATAGATCAATATCACATGGAAAACCTATTGCACAAGCTATAGGAATTAGAAAATTTACATTAATGGAGTTAATACCTAAACGAGGCATAGATTTAGATATTCATGAAGATGTATACATTGGATCTGGAAAAAGAGACCAAATATACAGAGTTAAAGGATTACTTAGATTTGAGAATCTAACTGCTACAAGTAGAATTGAAATGGAATATGCAATTAAAGAAATTGTCTTAAACCAAGAAGAAAAATATATAAAATTCTTTAATGAAATTGATGCACTCAACACAAGAATGCATAAATTAGAGTTAATCCCAGGTATTGGTAAAAAACAAATGCAAATGATTCTTGATGAAAGGAAAAAAGAACCATTTAAAAGTTTTGAAGACTTAACTGAAAGAATTCCATTAATTAAAGACCCTGCAGGAATGCTTGCCCAAAGAGTAAAATTAGAATTAGACACTACCCAAGTTAAAAGAGGTAAAAAGAAATATTACTTATTTACCCAGGTTCCAAATAGACACCCTTCAAACAAGAGAAGATACAAAAATAAGGGCAATTATAGGAATAATAAAAATAATCAAAACCGTAAAAATAATAGAAATAGAAATAATAAGAATAATAAAAATAAGATTAATAGAAATAATAAGAATAATAAGGACAATAAAAATAAAACTAATGAGAATAAAACTCTTAAAGATAATTAATCTATAGTATAATCATGAAATTACTAAATCAATACGATATATAAATTAAGGAATATACTAGATTAATGAATATAATATAGAATATTATTGAAAATAAAATATTTAAAGGTAAAAATTCATTTTTACCTTAACTTTTTTTTAAATTATTATTAAAACCATTAGCTAAATAGGAGAAGATTATTTGCAAGACCAATTATCATTAGCTAAAGAGACTAAACAAATCTTACAAAATTATGGAATCAGACTTAATAAAAATTTAGGGCAAAATTATCTTATTGATGATTTTAAAAGAAAGAAAATTATTAATTATGGAAATTTAACAAAAGAAGATGTTGTTTTAGAAATTGGTCCTGGAATTGGAACTCTTACAATAGAACTTGCAAAAAGATCTAAAAAAGTAATAGCTATTGAACAAGACACTACTATTTTTAACATATTAAAAGAAAGATTAACTGCAGAAGATATAAACAATGTGGAATTAATAAATGGAGATGCAGTTAAAGTTGATTTTCCAAAATTCAATAAGATAATATCTAATCTACCTTATCAAATTTCCTCACCTATAACCTTTAAATTCTTAGAATATGATTTTGATTTAGGAATCTTAATGTATCAAAAAGAATTTGCAGATAGAATGAATATAAAAGTTGGAACTAAACGATATTCAAGACTATCCGCAATGTTATATTATAAAGCAGATGTGGAATTTTTAACTAAAGTATCCCCAGAATCTTTTATTCCAAGTCCAAAAGTAGATTCTGCAGTTGTAAAACTTACACCTAAAGAAATAGATGAAAATATAAGTGACCAAGAGTATAAAATTTATTCAAAAGTTGTTAAAGCATTATTCCAACACAAGAATAAAAAGTGCAAAAATGCACTTATTGATTCTAGACACATAATAGGATTTAAAGATAAAAAAGAGTTGAAACAAATCCTTAAAAATGCAGAAGAAAATAATGAAAAACTTAAAGAGTACTTTTTAGAACGTACCATAAATTTATATCCTGAAGAAATTATGGAAATCTCTACATTATTAAGTGAATATATTTAGTTTAATAATTACATAAAATATATTCTTATGGATAATTAGAATAAAAAAAAAAATAAAATAGTTATCCTTAGCATAAACAATCAACAATTCAAATTATAGAATAACGAGGATAAAAATGAAAGCTGGAAAATTTGAAATTGAAACTGATGACCTTGTTTACATCCCTTCAGATGATACTTTTTTACTTGCTGAAAATCTTGAGATAAATGAAGGAGACAAAGTCTTAGAAATAGGTACTGGATCAGGTCTTGTTTCAATGTATGGAAGTTTATTAACAGATAATATTACAGCTACTGATATTAATTATAATGCTCTTGAATTAGCTGAGAAAAATTTTAAATTAAATAATATAAATACAATCACATTAAAATTTGGAGACTTATTTGAACCTGTGAAAGATGAAAAATTTGATGTTATTTTATTCAATACTCCATATTTACCGACTGATGAAGACGACATTATAGAAGATAATTTAAATTATGCATTTGATGGTGGAGTAGATGGAAGAAAAGTTATAGATAAATTCTTAAATGAAGCACCAAACTATTTAAATAATAAAGGAAAAATTCAAATGATTCAATCCTCACTTTCAAATACAGAAAAAACATTAGATATACTAGATAACTTAGGATTTATAGCAGAAGTAGCAAAGTCTGAAAGGTTTTTCTTTGAGGAAATTGTCTTAATAAATGCATATAGCATACAATAGAAAAATAAAGAAATAAAATAAAATAGTAAAATAAAATAGTAAAATAAAAAGATAAGAAAAAAAGAAATAAATAAAATAATTAAATATTTTACTTATTGTAAGTGTTCAGGAATGCTTTGTTTTTCAAAAATATCATCATAAGTTTGAGCTTCTCTTATGACGAAACATTCACCATCTTTAACTAAGATTTCAGCAGGTAATGGACGAGTATTATAATTAGAAGCCATGGTATATCCATAAGCACCAGCATTCATAATTCCTAAAACATCACCTTCATCAATTTTAGGAAGAGGTCTATCTCTAGCAAATAAGTCACCAGATTCACAAACATTACCAGCTACATCAACCTCTTCAGTAGCTTCTTCATTCATTTTATTAGCTACTACAATATGATGATAAGAGTCATACATAGCAGGTCTTAAAAGAGTATTAAATCCAGCATCCACACCTATGAATTTTCTGTAACTTTCTTTTACACTGTTAACTTGAACAAGAAGTACACTTGCATCTCCCACTAAGTATCTTCCAGGTTCAAGATATAAAGTAGGTTCTCCCATATCAAACTCAGCTAATTTTTCTTTGAATAATTTCATATTTTCTTCAGCAAATGCTTCTAAATCAAGTAATTTTTCATCAGGAGTATATGGAATTCCAACTCCTCCACCAAAGTCTAAGAATTCAAAGTCGATTCCAGCTTCTTTATGAACTTTACCTGCAATATTCATAGTAGATTCAATAGCTAATTTAAATGGTTCAGGGTCTAAAATTCCAGAACCAATATGAGAATGCATACCAACAGGTTCAAAACCAAGTTCTTTAGCTAATTTATAAACTTCTACAGCTTCAGTTTCCATAATACCAAATTTACTCATTTCCCCACCAGTAATACAGTGGTCGTGATGTCCTGCACCAACCATAGGGTTTACTCTAAATGAGATTTTTTTACCATTAGGATTAATACTTTCAGCTAATCTTTTAAGAGCAGAAACAGAATCAATATTTAAGATTACATCTTCACTATTTACATATTCCATTTCATCATTTTTGATATTATTTCCAGTAAATAAAATCCTATCTCCACTGAATCCCATTTTTTTAGAAATGTAAACTTCACCAGGAGATACAGCATCAATACAACATCCTTCTTCTTCAAGGATTTTTAAAACTGCAACATTGGTATTAGCTTTACATGCATAGAATACTTTGAAATCAGGATAAAATTTAGAAAATGCAGAGTAAAATCTTTTATAATTATCTCTAATACGGTTTTCATCAATTACATAAACTGGAGTGCCATATTTTTCAACAATTTCACATGCATCAGCACCACCAATATCTAAGTGGCCATTATCATTAATATTAATATTTAAATCCATATTATCCTCCACCATAAGTTCAAGTTTATAAATTTTATAATAATAGAACCCCTTAATATAATAGGATTCTTACATAATCTTAAAATATAATTAATTACTAAATAATTACGATACTTATTATACTTACTATAATTACTATAAATAAGATTTATCAATAAAATATTTGTTTAATTGATTATATAAAATTAATTAAGGAACCTAAATATCCGACACAATAATAAAAATCATAATAATATAGGAAATTAGGTTAATAGTAATGCTAAATGGTGAAAATATGAATGAATACAATAAAGACAAATGGGGATTGACAGTTAGAGGAATAATTAAAAATAATGATGATGAAATTCTTTTACTCAAAAGACACCACAAATCCCGTAATGATCCAGAAAAATGGGAATTCCCTGGAGGAAAAGTAGATAAAGGAGAATATTTCGAAGCAGCACTTATAAGAGAGTTTAAAGAAGAGACTAATCTTGATATTAATGTTAAAGAATTATATGATGCTGTAGAAAATGAGTTCATATCTTGTAAAGACGGAAATATTGTAAAAACTGTTCAAATAATTATGAAAGTAAATATTAAATCTGGAGAACTTAAATTAAGCCATGAACATGAAGACTATAGATGGTTAAAAATAGATGAAATTAAAGAATTATATAATGAAAACTTATTAAGTTCCACAGTAGAAAAAGTATTAAAAAAACAAGAATTTAATATCTAAAAACAAAAATAGGACTAAAAAATAAATAAAAAATAATTCAATATTTAAAAATAAAAATTAAAAAACTAAAAAAAACTAAAGAAAAAATAAAAAAAGAATTAATGAAAAAAGATGCTAAAATATTAAATTTCAGCAAAGATTTCATCTAATGCTTCAACAAGAGCATCTATTTCTTCTTCTTTAACAATGAGAGGTGGTGCAAATCTTAAAACATTACCTGCAGTACAGTTGATTAAAAATCCTTTTTCAAACATTTTACCAACAATATCCCCACCTTCAAAATCAAGTTCAAGTCCTACTAATAAACCAGCACCTCTCACACCTTTAATGAAATCATATTTATTAGCCAAATCATTAAGTTTAGATAATAAATATTCACCCATAAGTCTAGAGTTTTCTACAAGGTTTTCAGATTTAATAGTATCAAATACTGCATTAGCTACTGCCCCTGCAAGTGGACTTCCAGCAAAAGTAGTTCCATGGTCTCCAGGTACAAAACCAGAAGAAACTTCTTCAGTAGCTAAAAAAGCAGCCATAGGGAATCCTCCACCAATACCTTTAGCTACAGTCATAATATCAGGTTTAATATCATAAAGCTCATGTGCAAATAAACTACCACATCTACCGAATCCAGATTGAACTTCATCAACAATCAATAAAACATCATTATCTTTACAAAGTTTCTCTAATCCTTTATAAAATTCTTTATCAAGAACATTTACTCCACCTTCACCTTGAACAGGTTCAATAATAATTGCAGCAGTTTCATCAGTGATTGTTTCTTTGATAACATCTAAATCACCGAAAGGAACTGACTTAAACCCTCTAGGTAAGTTTTTAACATATGGAGCACTATATTCTGGATGGTCAGTTACAGACAAAGTTAAAAAAGTTCTTCCATGGAAAGAACCTCCACAGAATAATACTTCACTTTTACCAGAATATTTTAAAGCTAATTTAATAGCTCCTTCATTAGCTTCAGCACCAGAGTTTGCAAAAAACATTCTATCAAAACTTGTTGCATCTATTAATTTTTTAGCATAAACAGTAGCTGGTTCATTGTAATAAATATTGGAAATGTGAATTAATTTTTCAGCTTGTTCTTGAATAGCTTTTACTAAAGCAGGATGATTATGACCTAAACAGTTAACTGCAATACCTGCTAAAAAGTCTAAGTATTCATTACCTTCAATATCCCATACTTTCATGCCTTCTCCATAGTCTAGAACAACAGGGACTCTATTAAATGTGTTAATAAAATATTTATCTTCAATATCAATAATTTCTTGAGTGTTCATAAAACCTCTCCTAATTAATATAAATTTAAATAATAATGAATTGAATCAAAAGATTCAATTTTAAGCTTAAAATCTAACACAATTATATTTATTACTCATAATATAAAAAAATAATTAATAGAAATTGAAAGAGGAATAATATGGCTAAAATAATACTTGGAAAAACAAATCTTGAAATTGAAAAAAATGGTTTTGGAGCATTACCTATTCAAAGAGTTACATTTGAAGAAAGTAGCTATTTACTTAGAACAGCTTATGAAAATGGAATAAATTTTATAGATACTGCAAGAGCATATACAGATAGTGAAGAGAAAATAGCTACTGCATTTAAAGGATGGAATAAAGAATATCCAAGAGAAAGCATAATTTTAGCTACTAAAACACAAGGAGAAAACAGAAAAGATATTAAAAAAGATATTGAAACTTCTCTTGATAAACTTGAGACTGATTACATTGACCTTTATCAATTACACAACCCTTCATTCTGTCCAACTGAAGGAGATGGATCAGGTGCTTATGACATAATGTTTGATTTGAAAGATGAAGGTTTAATAAGACATATTGGATTTACATCACATAAATACGAACTTGCAGAAGAAGCTATAGATAGTGGATTATATGAAACAATACAATTCCCATTTTCTTATTTAACTTCTTCAAAAGAATTAGCAATTGTTGAAAAATGTAGAGCAAATAACCTTGGATTTATAGCTATGAAAGCAATGGGTGGAGGACTTATTAAAAGTTCTAGAGCAACATATGCTTATATAAATCAATTTGATAATGTAGTCCCAATATGGGGAATTCAAAAAATAGAAGAATTAAATGAGTTCTTATCATATATGAAAGAAGAACCAAAACTTGATGATGAATTATCTAGAATAATTTCAAATGAAAGAAAAGAACTTCAAGGAGACTTTTGTAGAGGATGTGGATACTGTGAACCTTGCCCTCAAGAGATTGAAATATCAAAATGTGCAAGAATGTCATTATGGATTAGAAGATTCCCTTCAGAACCATCTTTAACCCCAGAAGCTCAAAAAATGATGAAAAAAATTGAAGATTGTACTGAATGTGGAAATTGTTTAAGTAGATGCCCATATGAATTAAATATACCGGAACTTCTTAAAAAGAATTATGAAGATTATCAAGATATTTTAAGTGGGAAAGTTAAGGTTTAGTCTAATTAAGATATTATCCAATATTAAAAAGATAAATTGAATATGAAATTAAAACAAATAAATTAAAAAGACAGTTGATTAAACAATACAAAATACAAACAATACACATAATAAACATATATAAAATTAAAATAAAACAAGAATTTAGTAAAAATATAGAAAATAGTTTATAATAGACACATATCTACTAGATATAATCAAAAAGATTAAAAAATTAAAAAAATAACGAAAAAAACTAAGAAATAAAAAAATTAAAAAATAGAAAATTTGAGGATAAAAATCCTCAATGAATCTATTTAATTACAATAAGTTTACCAGATTTACTAACAGTATAATTTTTACTTGTAGTACTAATAGCTACTTTGTGAGTTCCTTTTTTAAGTGCTTTTGTACTTAATTTAGCCACTCCTTTAGTATTAGTTTTTACTTTGTAAGTTTTGTATTTTTTACCTGTGTAAACTTTTATTTTAAGAGTTAAACTTTTTACAACTTTTTTAGTTGCTTTGTTTTTAATAGTTACAGTAAAGTATTTTTTAGCACCTTTTTTGAAGGTAACTTTTTTAGCAGTAACAGTTGTAGCTGCTTTAGCTACTTTAACATAAGCTTTTTCAGAAATAGCTTCGTATTTATCAGTATCAGCTAAACTGACTACAACCTTATGAGTACCAATAGCTAATTTAGAAGCACTAAATTTAGCAACACCATTTTTATCAGTAGTTACAGAAACAGTTTTATAAAGTTTAGAACCATTGTAAATTTTAAGAATAAGTTTTACACCAGAAACCGGATTTTTATTATTATCTAAAACTTTAACTTGGAAATATTTACCACTATCATAAGAAGTGGATAAATTAACAGGATTTAAAGTAAGATTAACTTTAACAAAAGTACTTACAACCATTTGTTGTAATGCTAAAATAGTACTACCAGTAGCAACAAATGAAAGATTGTTAGTACCAGATACAGTGTCTACACTAGAAGTCCATACATCAGTAGAACTACTTGATCCATTCCAAACATTAAGATATTCTTGATTATTAAAAATAATATTACCTTCACCAGATTGAGCACTAGCAGCGAAAACATAAAGAACACTGTCAGTAACAGAACCTAAATCAATAGTAGAATCAGCTTTAACAGTTCTATTAGCTAAATTATTACTAGAACCTGCAAGTAAGTCTGCACCATTAGCAATATAAATGTGTTTTAATACATCACTATTAGTATTATTATAAAGATAGATTAAAGAACTAGGATAAACTGCAGTTAATCCAGCTTCTTTAGATAATACTAAAGTATTTTCTCCATTATTAATTAAATCAGATACATCATAAACAAAAAGACCATAACCATATTTACCATATGAACCTAAGTTAGATTGGTCACGGTAAGAAGCAACAGGAACAATATTCACATTATTAAAAGAAACATTAAAGACAGGTCCAGCAGAACCAGATTTATCCCAGTTGTAAGCAATATAAACAAATGCACTAACAAGATTAGAGTTTTCATCTAAATTAATAGTCCAAATATCAGATCTAGTGAGATTTGCAGCAGCTAAATAAGAAGAAACATCTTTAATATCTACAACAACATCACCAGTAATAAAACCATTATAGAAAGGTTCCATAGTTTCAGAAGGATAAGCTAAATCTTTACCTAAATTACCATTATATAATACAGGAACAACTAAAGAAGATTCATTAACAACAGCACCATTATATTCAATAACAACAGTATAGTTAACTTTATTATTATCTGCACCATTAACAGTAGTTTCATCTACAGGCCTAATATTTGAATCAGTTAAATAAAGTGAATTTTTAACACCAGCAATAGCATCAATAACAGAACTATCAACAACAACACCATCAGCTAATAACTTAACAGTGTATTTACCATCTTTATTAACAGTAACATTAATAGCTAAAGTATTATTAGTACCTGCATAACAAGTATTTTTATATTCAGTAGAAAAAACAGTATCTGCTAATAAGTTAGTAGAATCTACTTTTAAAACAGCTAAAACATTTTTAAAAGAAACACCATATGTACCAGCAGTTCCAATATAATCTACAGTAGATTGTTGACCTTTAACAAGTTTATCAGTTACATCCCATTCATTATATTGATAATAATTACCTGAAGTATGAGTAGGATCTAATAATAAATTATTATTTAATTTATAAGTAGCTTCTGAGCTTGAAAGTGCAACATTAGTTAGTTTTGCACTATTAATTTTAGTTAAACTAGAAGTATCAAAAATAGTTGAACAATTTCCATCAGTCCAAGATTGACCTGAATTAACCCAATAATAAATTTTATCATCATCACCATCATTATAAGCTAAAACAAGACCAATTAATTTAATTCTACCATCAAAACTTTTGTCTTCCATTGCAAAAGTATCTACATTAATTTTCAAAGTAGTACCAGCCAATCCTTTTACATTTTCAGTAATATTATAATACATTTGATAATCAGAATAAGATTTAGTAGTATGATTATTAATATTATGAGCAATAGGATCTTTGGTAGTATCTTCAGCATACCACAATTGTTCATTAGCTATCTGATTCCCATTAACAGATACATTAGTATTTGCACCATGAGTGTTTTTAGCACTACCAGAATATACATTTACATATAAATTAGCACTTTGAATATCTGCATTATCAGGAATGTTATAACTAAGTTCACCACTAGTAGACCATGGGTTAACAGTCGCAACATCGACCTCCCCAGAAACGACACCCATATCAGTAGTAGAGATATCTTCTGCAGAAACTGCACCTGCAGATAAAACAATTATGACTGTTAATAAAAAAAATAATGACATATATTTCATTTTCATAATATCTCTCCTAAAGTAGATATCCATTGAAGACTTAAATAAAGTTATAAAAGTTAATAAGAAGTCCACATACAAGCAATATTGATTTAACGCCTTCATTAGATAAACTACATTACTATTAAGTAGTAATACTAATATAAATCTAACTTTATTACTAAATCACCAAAATAAGGTCAAAAAGTATTATTTTTAAGGAAAAGTAATACATAATTCCAATAAAAATAAAAAAAGTAATAATAAAAAATAAAATAAAAAAATAAAAAGTAATACCTTATATAAAAATATTATGAAACGTAAATATGATTAATAATAAAAATAAAAAAATATTAAAAAAAGAAAAAGAGAAAATAAAAAATAATTATTCTGTAACCATAATCAATTTTCCCGTTTTAGGATCTTTATAAACCTTACCCATTTCAGAGTACCCTTGACCAGAAGAATCACTTTCATCAGGAGTGTCATTTAACTCTTGACCTTGGTTAACTTCAGTTACTTGTTGTGGGGTTTTAGATTGAATATCCTGATTAGAATCATCCACTAAAACCCCTTGCATATTCCAAGAGATAATTAAAAACACGAGCAATCCTACAGCTATAACTAACATTGCATCAACAAGATTGGCTGTTCCTGCCATAGGGTCTTCTTCAGATTCACTAAAACGCTTGTTAAATTTACGACGAACCATCCAACCACATCTTAAATATAATATCATACATCAGATATCTATGACAATCTAATTAATCAAACTGCTTCAATTTATCTAAAATTGCATCAGTTAAAACATCTACATTAGATAAATACTCTTCATACCATCTTCTTCTAATTTTAGATACAAAGTAAGCAACTGCACCTGCACCAATACCTACAACAGTAGTATCAAATGCAACAATAATAGCACTTGCAAGAGTATTTACATCACCACTTCCTAATGCTGCAAGTCCAGGACCCATTGGGATTAAAGTCCCCATTAAACCTAAAGTAGGACCAATTTTAGTTACAATATCTGTTTTTTCTAAAGATTTGTTCATATCATTTTCTTCAGATTCAATAATTTTCCTAGCTAAAGACTCTCTAGAATCTTTAGTTAAAGAATTAGAGCGTAAAATTTTAGCTAACATAATTTTTTGAGAATCAGGAATTCTTGCAGTTTTAATAATTTCTTTAATATCTTCAATAGAATTAGCATTAGAAATAGAATAAACTAATTTTTCAAGCACATCAAGAGAGACTTTTTTACGAGAAGTATACTCAGAAATAAGACCTCCAAGAGTAAGAACTGCAAAAATTACAAAAATAATTAAAAGAATAATTACAGGAATTTGTAAACTTTGAGAAATAATATTTAACGCAGAAGTTAACATTTCACTTCCAGGAATTGTTGCTGACATAAAATCACCACATAAATATAATAAAATAATAAATTTTAATAAACTAAAAAATTTTAATAAACTAATAAAATACTAGATTTTAATAAAATAATAAACTAAAAAATTTTAATAAACTAATAAAATAATAAAAGAGGAATAATTAACTTAAAAAGTTATGTTTTTTATAATAAATTCCTCCAAGAACCATGACCAATACTATTAAAATTAAAACACCAATTAAATGATTTACAGATCCTATAGTTATTGCATCCATAGGATTACCTAACATAGTCGCAATGTTTGGAAGGAACAATGCAGACAATAAGAAATAAATTCCTAAGAAAAACATAAAATTACCTAAAACTATAGGATAAGGTTTATTTATGAATTTAATAAGATAATTAGATGCGAAATAAGTTAAAACAATAGTTAATACTAATGCTAATGCAACATAAACACTTAATTCAACAGTACCTAAACCTACAGTTGGTGCTACTAATAAAATACTTACAATAATAGATCCAAAACAACAAGGACAAGGTGCAACTACAGCCATACATGTAGCAGCGGTTGTATTCCTTTCGAATACTTTATATTCCCGAATAGTAAATATCCCTGCAGCAATCATAATAATTGCCATTATTAAGAAAAACTCAAAATTATAAGCATAAATCAATTCAGTAATTTGATTTGTATAAAAAGAAGAAATCTCAGCAAGAACTAAAACTCCCCCTCCATATCCAATAGAAACCCAAGCTAAATATTTTTTAGACATATTAGCTAATCCAGTAGCTAATCCTAATTTAAATCCAAAAATTAAAACAGCAGCTAGAATACCCAACTGCCATAACATATTAATTACATCCATATACACACCTACAAAACATATAAAATCCTATCTAAAAAAATTAAAATAAAAATTAATTAGAGAATTATAGAAAAAAATATAACTATTTGTATTGACTTTGTATTACATATATAGTATAATTGTTATATCAGATG
>JAKSUF010000230.1 GCA_024409145.1 archaeon
AAAAATAAAATCACAACAAAAAGAATATTAAAAAATATAAAATAAAAAAAATAAAATCACAACAAAAAGAATATTAAAAAATATAAAATAAAAAAATTAAAAAATTATTTTATTTTATAGGATTATAAGATAAAGGACGAAGATCTTCGTGTTTTTTATTAGGTCCTATAACTTTCCATTCTACTAATAATCCGCTGTCCCAATCAGGTTTCATATTTCCCCACCAATTCTGCCATATAGCTCCAAAAGATCCATCAGTGAAAACAACACTACCTTCTTTTGCAGTGTTATTTTCAAATGAATTAAAGGAGTTTAAGTAAACATGTGCAGAATTACCTTCACAGTAGATAGCTCCACCTTTATCATTAGCATGATTACCATAGAAAGCACTGTCAGAAACTTTTAAATCATAGCTATCATCCATATAAATAGCACCGCCACGGTTATCAGTTACAGAATTATTCACAAATCTAGAACTTTCAACAGTAACACCATCATCAGACCAGACAGCACCACCATAGTCATAAGCATAGTTATTAGTGAAATTAGAACCAATAATCTTTACACCATTATTATCAGAATAAATAGCACCACCCTCACACTGATTAAAAACAGTACTATTAGCAGAATTATTCACAAAAGAACAACCCCCAACACTAACAGCATTATTAGCCCAAACAGCACCACCACTAACATCAGCAGAATTATTAACAAAAATAGAATCACTAATATCTACACCACAATCATAAGCATAAATAGCACCACCATCATAATAAGCAGTATTATTCTCAAATATAGATTCCTTAACAGCAACATTATCACCAGCAAAAACAGCACCTCCATAAAGACAAACAATATTACTGGTGAAATTAGAATTAACAATACTTACACTACCATTAGAATAAACAGCACCACCACCAGAACCATGAGCAAAATTACCAGTAAAATTAGAATTAACAATACTTACACTACCATTAGAATAAACAGCACCACCATCATAATTAGCATAATTCCTAGTGAAATTACAATTAGTAAGATTTACAGAACCATCAGACTTAATAGCACCACCATAATCAGACTTACAGTTTTCAAAAGTAATATTTTCAAAATTAATCAAACTATTACATTCCCAGTGAATATTATTAAGAGTACAATTTTCACCCTTAATAGTTAATATTTTATTACAATTAATATTACCTGTATCAGTTGTACTACCTTTAATTAAAATAGTATCATTATCTTTTGCATCATCAATTTCTTGTTGAATTTTACTAACTGTAGGATTATCCACCACAATAACATTACCACCACTAACAACACCCGTATCATTAGTTATAGTAGCACTAACACAACCCATAGTGGAAAAAACCATCAAAAAAATAACCAAAATTGAAAAAAACTTAGATTTAAACATAATTAACACCATATAAAATTAATTAAAAAAAGATAATTACCAAATAACCAATAATTATCACTTAATATTATAATTAAATAAATATATAAACTTATTTAAAGTTGTATAGACAAATAAATACTTAATTAGACAAATAAAGACTAAAAAAGAAAAAAAATAAAAAATAAGAACCATTATAAAAATAATAATTCAAATCAATTATAAATTAGGATTATAAGATAAAGGACTGCCATCTTCATGTTTTATGTTAGGCCACATAGCTTTCCATTCTACTAACAATCCACTGCCCCAATTAGGTTTCATTGTTCCCCACCAATTCTGCAAAATAGCACCAAAATCTCCATCAGTAAAAACAGCACTTCCTTGTTTTGCAGTATTATTCTCAAATGAATTAAAGGATTCTAAGTAAACATGAGCAGAATTACCTTCACAGTAGATAGCACCACCTTTACCATTAGCATGATTACCATAGAAAGCACTATGAGAAACTTTCAAATCAAAACTATCATCCATATAAATAGCACCACCATTATCATCAATCACAGAATTATTCACAAATTTAGAACCATTAACAGTAACCCAATCATCAGACCAAATAGCACCACCATAATCATAAGCCTTATTATTAGTGAAATTAGAATTAATAATATTTACACCACCCGCATTAGAATAAACAGCACCACCATCATTATCTTCAACACTATTATTATCAAATAAACAAGTATCTAAATTAACACCTTTATCAGACCAAATAGCACCACCATAATCATAAGCCCAATTATTAATAAATTTAGAATTATAAACATCTACAGAATCATAAGAATAAATAGCACCACCATTATCATTACAAACACTAGTTTTTCTAACTTTATTATCACTAAAAGAACAATTCTTTACAGTAGTTTTACCATGAGAAACAAAAGCTCCTCCTTTACAATTTGCATGATTATCTAAAAACTCAGAACTACAAACATTCACTTTACCCCTAGTGTAAATAGCACCTCCATCATCAGTAGAAACAGTATTAAAATCAAATAAACAATTATTTAATGACACATCACCTTCAGCCCAAATAGCACCACCATTATTATCAGCACGATTAGATTTGAACTTAGAATTATTTGCAATTACAGATGTGAATGAATTAATAGCACCTCCACAAAATTCTTCCACATTATTATTATCAAATATACAGTTTTTTAGCTCAACTTTATTTGATGAAATTGCCCCACCATAATGAAAAGCATAATTATTAGAGAAATTAGAGTCAATAGCAATTACAGAACCACCAATAGAAGATATAGCTCCCCCTTCTGCATATACATCATATTTTGCCTCATAATGACATAAGTTGTTTTCGAAAGTACAGTTATTTACTTCAAGTTCACTAACATCATTAGCTTGGATTGCACCACCTTTAGCATCATCATCATCCCATACGACATTATTTTTAAATTGAATATTCATGAATTTAATATTTTTATTATTTTGTTTCCATCTAACTCCATCGAATATACAATTATTTTCTCCAATAATAGTTAAATCCTTATTAGAGTTTATAGTACCTTTATTTTTAACACTACCATTTATTAAGATAGTATCTCCATTTTGAGCACGATTAACAACATCTTGAATATCTTCAACAGTAGGATTATTTACTTCAAAATTTCCATAATGAACATCTGGATTTATTGCACTAACAACACCACCACATGTTGATAAGATCATTAAACCAATAATTAAAATAGAAAAAAATTTAAACTTCAAAATATAATCTCCTTATCCCATATTAAAAATAATTAAAAAAATATAAGTAT
>JAKSUF010000231.1 GCA_024409145.1 archaeon
TAAATAGAACATTCAAATTACCATTTACGTATACAGATTTAGCTGACTATCTATCTGTAGATAGAACTGCTATGACAAGAGAACTTTCTCTATTAAAAGAAGAAGGTTTTATAAAAACTGTTGGTAGAAAAATAACTCTAAATTTCTAGGAGGACTTATGAATATAATATTAGGTAAAACAGCAGGATTTTGTTATGGAGTAAATAGAGCAGTTAATGGTTTAAAAGAAGAATCATCAAACTGCAAAGTAGATTGTTTAGGAGAAATAGTCCATAATGAATCAGTATGCAATAATTTTAAAAACAATGGTGTAACTTTTATTAAAGACGTAAAAGACTCTAAAAACAAAGTCGTTATTAGAGCCCATGGAGTTACTAAAGAAGTATATAAATATTTAAGTGATAATAATATTCCATATAGAGATCTTACTTGTACAAATGTATTAAGAGTACACGAATTAGTAAAAAATTGTAGTGAAGACTATTATATATTTCTATTAGGTGATAAAAATCATCCAGAAGTAATAGGAACAAATTCGTTCGCAAAACACTCAACAATTATTAATAGAGTAGAAGACGTAGAAAATGCTATTCTAGAATATAAAAAATCTAAAATGCATAAATTATTAATAATAAGTCAAACTACATTTAATTCATCAATATTCGATAAAATAGTTGAAATAATTAAAAAAGTAATTAAAGACGATATAGTTATTAAAAAGACAATATGCAATGCAACAGAATTAAGACAACAAGAAACAAGAGAATTATCTAAAAAAGTTGATTTAATGATTATCGTAGGTTCTAAAACAAGTTCTAATACAACAAAACTATACGATATTGCAAAAGAAAATTGTGAAACACAAATTACACTTGATGGTAAAGACTTAGTAATAGACAATCCAGACATTACTGTAGGAATAATGGCAGGAGCAAGTACTCCAAAAGAATCCATTGATGAAGTAATTAATAAACTAAATAGTTATAAAAAAAAGAGTAAATAATTACTCTTTTTATATTGCTTTAATAAATCTCTTAACAACCTCTTTAAAGTTTGCTTCAGCTTTTCTTGCAGTCTCTTTAACATCTTCATGACTAGCAACTTCAGTCTTACTACCAACTGACATATTAGTAATACAAGTAATACCTGCAACCTTAATACCACAATGTGTAGCAACAACTGCTTCCGGTACTGTACTCATTCCAACTGCATCAGCACCTAATAAACATAATGCCTTAATTTCAGCAGGTGTTTCATAAGTAGGTCCCTTCATATATGCATATGTTCCAATATTACACTTACCAGTAACTTCACTCATAATTGGTTTTAATATTTCTATTAATCCTTTATTATAAGCATCATTCATAGCGGGGAATCTAGGTCCAAACTCATCAATATTTGGCCCACGTAAAACTGATTCAGCAAAGAAAGATAAATGATCATTAATAATCATTAAATCACCCTTATCAAAACTTTCATTCAAACCACCAGCTGCATTAGTTAATAATAAATTTTCTACACCTAGTAATTTAAATACTCTAATAGGATAAGTAGTCATACTTAAATCATATCCCTCATAATAATGAAATCTTCCATTCATTAAAATAACATCTTTTCCCTCAAGTTTACCAAAAATTAATTCACCTTTATGACCAGCAACTGTACTAACAGGGAAGTTTGGTATTTCTTTATAAGGAATTACTATAGCATCAGTAACATCATCAGCTAAACTTCCTAATCCAGATCCAAGTATAATAGCAGTTTTAGGAATAAAATTTACTTTTCCCTTAATATAGTTAACTGTTTCATTCAACTTATTTAAATAATCGTTCATATAATCTCCTCTATAATAAGTATATCATTAATTATCTTTTATTTACAAAAAATGTTTTTTTTACACATAAAATTGACTTTTAAAATATATTAATCTATACTTAACTTAGAATAAATGTAGTAAGGAGCTATTTTATGGAACGTAAGATAAATAAAGAATTATTAAAATGGAAAAGAGACGCATTAAATAAACCATTATGTTTATATGGACCTAGATGTGTTGGTAAAACTTATTCCATGGTAGATTTTGGTAAAAAGAATTTTACTAATGTAGTTTATTTTAATACTAAAAATAATGAATTATTAAAAGAAATATTTGTTAAAGAAAAAGTATTATCAAAATTAATAGAAAAATTATCATTCTATTCAGGAGAATCAATTTTTCCAGAAGACTCATTAATTATCTTTGATAATGTTGAAGACTTAGAATTATTAAAACTATTTAAAATATTTGCTAATACTAACTACTATATTGCAATGATTAGTTCTAAAAAAGAATTAATTCAAAGTTCTAAAATAGAAGAATACTATTATAGAGCAATGAGTACATTAGACTTTGAAGAATATCTAATTAACTCTGATAAAATCCAATTAGTTGATTTTATTAGAGACAGTTTTGAAACTGGTGCAAATATGCCGTTCCATCAAATGGCTTTAGAAAGCTATTATGAATACTTAGAAACAGGTGGATTCCCAGAAGTAATTCAAAATAAATTTAATAATAGTAATTCTATTTATTTAGATTCCATAAAACAACATATTCTAGATATTTATAAAGAAGAATATACAAGTTTAGACAAAACTCTAAGATGCGATGATATATATCAAAGTATTTCAAACCAATTAGATAAAGATAATAAAAAATTCCAATATGGTGTAATTAAAAAAGGCGCTAGAAGTAAAGACTATGAAGATAGTATTAATACACTTGTATCTAATTTAATAGTAAATAGATCTTATAAATTAGCACCAGAAATTAAATCACCATTATCAAGCTCTAAAGACGTTGAATCATTCAAACTATATTATAATGATGTAGGATTATTATATTCAAAACTATTTGTTAATAAAAATAGATTCATGATAGATGAAGATGTAAAAAGAACATTAATTGAAAATGATGTAGCAAATACGTTAAATAATTTAGGTTATAGTTTATACTATTATCAATCTGATGGTAAAGCAGAAGTTCAATTTGTTATTCAAACAAAAATGGGTAAAATATTACCAATAGAATTAGTTAATATGAAATTAGTTAAAGCCAAAGCATTATCTCTATTTATGAGTAAGTATAATTTAGAAGATGCATATAGACTTACTGAAAATAATTTTAAATACGAAAAAGGTATTAAATATATTCCAATTTACGCAGTTTTTTGTTTAAATAATATA
>JAKSUF010000232.1 GCA_024409145.1 archaeon
AAATAAATAATATATCAATTATATAATTAAATTATTAGGGTTTTATTATGCTTAGTATTAATCAATGTTATTTAGATTTTGTTAAGAAAATATTGAGAGAGGGTAAAGAGACTTATAAAGATAGTAATCATCATCTTAAAGAGAGTCTTGGTAATTATTACTATATTGATGATCCTTTAAACTTAAAATTTAGGGCTAAGTATCAAAATGTTACTACTAAATCTATGTTAGAGGATATTAAGGCTGGAAAATTTAATATGGAAGCTAATCCAATTAAAAGTGATGCTCTTTATGAGTATGTTAAATCATTTGAAGATAGTGATGACCAAGGTTTTGTTTATACTTATCCTAATCGTCTTTTAGCTCATTTTGGTGTTAATCAATTTGAAGTTATGAAAAAAAGAATTTTAAATTCTATTGGTAGTAATAGGGCTGTGGCTATTACTTATGACCCTAGTTTAGATCAAGATCGTGAAGATATTCCTTGTCTTCAACTTATTCAAGCTTTTGTAAGAGATAATGAGTTAACTATTCATTGTTTCTTCCGTTCTAATGATATTTATGGTGCATTTTATTCTAATATGTTTTTCATAACTTATATTGGAGTTAAATTAACTGAAGAAATTAATAAAGAATTAATTAATGGAAAAATAATTTTTGGTGGTGTTCATTATCATTCTACCTCTGGTCATATTTATAGTAATGATTTAAAAGCTGCTAAAAAATTAATTTCTAGTCATTAATTAATAATTTATTATTTTTTATTATTGGATTATTATTTTTTATTTTTAATCTTTTTATTCATCAAATATTGTTTATTTTTGATATGGTTGTCTATAGTCCATATTTAATTTATTATTTTTTAAATTCTTCATATTTGGTTTATATTGTTGATTTATTATATATTTGTATTTTATAATTTGCATCATTTGAATATACTATTCAAAAATTAAAATGTACTTTCAATATTTTACATAACTTTATTATAATTATTAATTTAATTGAAGTTTATTTTAATTTAAATGATGGTTGATTTTTTTGTTTTTTTTTTAAAATGTGAATTTTTATACATTGTACTTTTTGTAGTGAGTTATTAATTCTAATATTTTATAAACTTTTAAATACTTAAATAATTAAATTATTATTATAATAGTTTTATACTAATTTATTCATTTATTAACTTAATTTAAGATTTTATTAATGTCTGTTTTTATTTGAATAAAATTATTATTATATATTTTGAGGTCAAAATATGGTAAGTGTAAATTTAGAAGCTAAAAAAGTCGTAGACGAAATGATTGCAAAAGCTGATGAATATCATATAGAAGTTTCCACTTTAGATAATGGTGCTACTATTCTTGATTGTGGTGTAAATGCTTCTGGAAGTTTCAAAGCAGGTGAATTATATACTAAAGTATGTCTCGGAGGACTTGCTGAAGTAGGTATTTCTATTCCTGCAGATTTCTCTGAAAACTTTGCATTACCTTGTGTAAAAATAAAAACTGCTTTCCCAGCTATTTCTACTTTAGGTGCACAAAAAGCTGGTTGGTCTGTTTCTGTAGGTGACTTCTTTGCATTAGGTTCTGGTCCTGCTAGAGCTTTATCTTTAAAACCTGCTGAAACTTATGAAGAAATTGATTATAAAGATGATGCAGATATTGCAATTCTTACTTTAGAAGCTGATGTTTTACCTGGTGAAGATGTTGCTCAATATGTCGCTGATGAATGTGGTGTTGACGTAGCTAATGTATTCTTACTTGTAGCTCCTACTTCTTCCTTAGTTGGTTCTATCCAAATTGCTGGAAGAGTTGTTGAAAATGGTACTTATAAAATGTTAGAAGCTATTAAATTCGATGTAAGAAAAGTAAAACATGCAGCAGGTATTGCTCCTATCGCTCCTGTTGATGCTGATGGATTAAAAGCTATGGGTAAAACCAACGATGCTGTTCTCTTCGGTGGAAGAACTTTCTATTATGTTGAATCTGAAGAAGGAGATGACATTGCAGCAGTAGCAGCACAATTACCTTCCTCTGCAGCTGATGGATATGGTAAACCATTCTTCGATGTATTTAAAGAAGCAGAATTTGACTTCTACAAAATCGATAAAGGAATGTTTGCTCCAGCTGAAGTTGTTATTAACGACTTAACTACTGGTAAATTATACAAAGAAGGATTTGTAAACCAAGAATTACTTAAAAAATCCTTCGGTCTTGAATAATTTATTTGTTTAATTTTTTAAGAATTTAATTAAGTCTTTAAAAATTATTTAATTTTTAATTTCTTAATTCTTTTTTTAATTTTTTTTGCTCCGATGGTGTAGTCCGGCCAATCATTTCGGCCTTTCGAGCCGAAGACTCGGGTTCGAATCCCGGTCGGAGCATTTTTTTAATGTAATTATTATTTTACAACTCTTTTTCCTATTCTTTCTTTAAATCTTTCTTTATTTTTATAATTAGATTTTCACTTTTGATGTCGATAGTTTGTAATGATTATTTTATTATTCTTATAATGTAATCTTTATATATGTTTAATAATAAACTATGTTTGTTATAAATTTTGGAGATATATTATGAAATGTGTTGTTTTACAAGCTAGTCCAAGAAAAGGTGGAAATTGTGAAGTTTTAGTAAATGAAATTACTTCTGCAATGGAAAATTATGATGTTGTAAATTATTTCTTAGATGATTTGAATATCGAACCATGTCATGCATGTGGTGGATGTGGTGATGGTGTTGACTGTGTTGTAGATGATGATGGTTCTAAAATTCTTGATGATTTATTAGATGCTGATGTTGTTGTATTCTCTTCACCTATTTATTATGGTCAAATGACTGCTCAAGGTAAATTAATTACTGATAGATTCTATTCTGTTTCTAGAAATCCTCAAAAGTCTTTTGATGGTACTAAAGCTGTTTTAGTATTTACTCAAGGTGCTCCTGAAGGAATTTATGATCAGTATATAGAATTGACTAAAACATCTCCTTTTGAATACTGTGGTATGGATGTAGTTGATGTTCTTGTTGCAGGTGGAATTCAAGAACCTGGATCTGTAAAAGACATTGAAGAAAAAATGAGTAAAGCTAAAGAAATTGGTTCTAAATTATAGCTACTTTTAATTTAATTGGCAGTATGTTATGATTTAAGTTTAGTAGTTTTATTTTTTTATTTTTTTATTCTTTTTTTGTATTGTTTGA
>JAKSUF010000233.1 GCA_024409145.1 archaeon
GTATAACTGCTTTTTTATATTTCAAAAATTATATTCCTAAAGTTGATTTGATTTTTGTGATTAAACTCTTATCAGCTTCTGTGAAGTCTTGAGTTACATCCCAAACATTTAATCCTACGGCATTTTTATGTGCCCATATAACTTTATTTATAAATTCATCATCAGCAACACAATAGATTTCTCTACCACATGTTACTATATCTAATGATAAATCATTTGCATTTCTATTTTCTTTAATATCATCTTGATAAGCCATTAATGAAACATTAACGAAGAATGGTAATCCCATTACAGCTTTATCATTAGGAATTTGTACTGAATGACTAAAATCAATATCACCTTTGATATTTGTATTAGTTTGTCTTACTCCTTCTCTTGTTTCGCAATTAATGATATTAACGAAATCATATAAATCTAATAATTCTTTATCACAAGTTACAAGTTCATAACTTAATATATCATTGTCTCCTTCTGAGTTTCCAAAAACAGAAATTGAAAAAGTCATATTTTTTTCTTTTAAACTTTTTGCTAATTTATTTGTGAATAATTTTATACCTTCTTGTTTTGATAAATCACCACCAAGATTTCCCCAGTTAATGTCTATTCCATCGAATGATAAATCATAAGCTGCTGATACAATGTTATTAATTAATTTGTCCATTGTTTCTTCACTTTCAATTGCATTCAACATAAAATCTTTATGTGATGATCCGAAATCATCCCATCCACCAACTGATAGTATAACTTTCTTTTCATTCATATGAGCCATACCGATGATGTCATTAGCTTTTTCTAAATTAGGGATAACTAATTCTAATGTTGCGTCATCAGGATATGCGAAAGAATATATAACATGTGTTAATACATCAAGTCTTAATTTAGTAATTTTATTAGTTTTCCACGCTGGCATATATCCAATTACTTTAAAGTCTCTAACCATCTTTATGCTCCCTTTCTATTCTTGAACCATTTTAATCTATCTTTAAATTTATAAACTATTTTTTCTGCAAGTCTAATTGTTCTTTGTTCATCAATATTTACAAAGAAGTTAAACAAACATATTCCCTTATAAGCAGCCAAATACACAATCTTTCCACTTTGTAACCTAACCTTAATGATATATCCAACACCATCAATTTTTACAAGGTCGAACTCTTTAAGATTTCTAAGTTCTAATCTTTTTATGTATTTCTCATTTTCACGAGCTTTAATAACAAAACAATTTTTTTCTTCTGTAATTACTCCCGGCTTTATTATAGTCTTAACGCCTACATCAGAGCCTTCATAATAAAATACTTTTTGCATTTTTAAGCCTCCTACTAGTTAATAGACTTTTTGGTTCAACGCTATTACAATTCTAGCATAACTAAAATTTTATATCAATAGATTTTCAAATGTTATCTAATAGTATTGCAAAGCGTATTTACTGCTTCAATAATTTCTTTTTCAAAGTCTTTACCTTGAATAAGTGGATAAAAATAATCTTTAGTTTCTTTAATGTATTTTATTTTAAAAGCTTCATCTTGTTTAACTGCATCACGCAAGTTATGAAGACGATCTGCCATCTTTACTTCACTTGCAATTTTATTTCTAAAAGCTCCAGCAAAATATTCTTCTTTTACATAATTTTCCTTCTTAGTAAGAGCTATAACAGCATCTAAAACATCCTGATTTGAATATGATAATATTTCTTCTTCAGTTGCATCTGTATCTTCTAATAGATCATGAAATAATCCTGCAACTTGATAATTTTCATCATATCCTTTTTCTTTTAAATATTTAGAAACTGTATAAGGATGAATAATATAATCATCTCCTCCTACTCTTTTTTGCCCCATATGTTTTTTTGTTGCAAATTCTAAAGCTAAATTATAATCCACATTTCCTCCTAGATAAGTTTTGATATTTTCAATTTCATTTTTTGAATATCTAAATCTTTTTCATCTTGATACAAAGTATTAAGTTCTTTTATTAAAATTTGTTTAGTCTTAAATATTTTTTTATTTATATCATTTATATTTTCTTTGACATAGTTATTAACAATCTTAACAGCTAAAATGTCATTCCATTCATCACCTAATGGATGTTTTCTTATATCTAGAAAATAAACATTTTCCTCATCAAAAGAAAAGAATAATAATTTATCTGTTCTAGAAACAAAATGTTCATTCTTATCAGGTAATCCCAAATGTAAATGATAAATATTATAATCTTCTAATAATTCATCTTTTTTAGAAAATTTTGATAAATATAAATTATTACTAAGATAAGGTTTTATATTTTTATTCATATTTATTTTTTCTTCAATATCTTTAATCATTAACAATTGATTCTTAGTTAGCAATCCATATTTTTTAGAAAATTCTTTAGAATAAACAACATTAAATTTTTTATTAACCAAAAAATATTTTCTTTTTGTTTTAATATACTCTCCTATTATTTTTTCAAATGGATCTTTATCAAAATCAATTTTAACAACATTCATATTGTTATTAAATTTAATATTACATTTTTCTAGTTTATGTTTAATAACATCTTTCACTAGAATTTCAAATTGTTCTCTATCCATAAGTAAAATATAGCACATTATTTAAATAATTCAATTAAAATAGCGTAGCAAATTTGCTACGCTATATATTAATCATCATTTATAATTATTCCTAATAATAGTGATAATTTAAGAGCTTGATTACTATTTACTATTGCTCCTTTGATATCTTGATTTGTTATCATCATTCCATCAAATCTAACTGTTCTTAAATCTATTCCTTTAAATTTTGTTCCCATAAATTCCGATTTAGCAAATGATACATCATCAAATGTTGTTTTATCAAGTAGCATTTGTTCCATAGAATTTTCTTCAAATTGTGATTTAGTAGCTTTAACAATTTTAAATGTCGAATCACTAAAGACTGCATATCTTGAAACGAAATCATCAAATATAACATTTTCAAAAATGCATTCATTAAATTTTGTTCCTATTGCTTTTGAACTTATAAATTTACAATTTTTGAATTTTGATTCATTTAGATTTAATGTTGATAAGTCACATGATTTGAATGTACAATTTAAAAAGTAACTCTTCTTTAACTTACTATCACAAAAAGTAATTTGATCAAAAATACAATTTTTAAAAACTAAATTTTTATAATCAACATTTTCTACTTTTTCATTTGCAAATTCATTTCCTTC
>JAKSUF010000234.1 GCA_024409145.1 archaeon
TAAATCATAATTAACTTATTCGCGATATATTTAAATAAATCTTGACTCGTTAAGTCTTTTACTTTAAATAAATTTTATCCTAACTAATATAACTTGATAATATACCAATTACTAACATACTTTAGTTAATAATACTTTGTAATACCGCATATAAAATACTAATTATAAGAATAATTAAAATGCTAAAAATGATGATTGAAATGCATAATATTATGACTGAAAATTATAAATAAAATAGTATATTAATAAATAATATATTAATAAGTAGGATATTAATAAATAATATATTAATAAATAATATTGGTAAAAAATAGTGATAAAGAATATTGACAAATAAAAAATTAATCGAGATAATTTAATAATATATCTAAAACTAATGATCCAATAATTAATTAACAAATATATAATAAACAAAGGAGATAAAAAATGGACAAAGCATGTCGAATCATAATTGAAGATATAATTAATGGAAAAATAAACACTCGACGTGAATTAGAAGTAGAAAAAAGAAATTTATGCAGAACTAGAAAACTGAAAAGTTTTATGAGTAATTCTGTAATTCTAGAACATGCAAGTTTAGAAGAGAAAAAAATTGTATCAAATTTATTAAAGAAAAAACCCACAAGAACCATTTCTGGAGTAGCTATTGTGGCAGTAATGTGCCAACCACATGAATGTCCTCATGGAAGATGCTTCTATTGTCCTAAAAGTGATATTGCACCACCAAGTTATACTGGTGAAGAACCTGCAGCATTAAGAGGAAGAATGTTTGAATTCCACCCTTATGTTCAATGTTATAATAGATTAAAACAATTACATAAAGTAGGACATCCTGTAGATAAAGTAGAATTAATAATTATGGGAGGAACATTCCCTTCAACAGACATATGTTATCAAGAATGGTTTGTTTCACAATGCTTAAAAGCGATGAGTGATTTTGGAGTAGTTCTAAAGAATATAAAAACAATAGGAAATATTGAAGATGTTACATATGAGAATATTACCCAATATCCACCTTATAGCACTAATGAACTAAAAACTTATGCTCCTACAGATTACGTCCTTATTGAGGACATTCAAAAAATCAATGAAAACTCAAAAGTTAGATGTGTTGGAATGACTTTTGAAACACGTCCAGACTATTGTATGGAACCTCATGTAGATAAAATGTTAGAAATGGGTGTTACAAGGGTTGAATTAGGTGTTCAAACAATTTATAATAATATATATGAAATCATTAAAAGAGGACATAGTGTTGAAGAAGTAATTGAATCAAATAGAATTTTAAGAGATAGTGGAATAAAGGTAGCTATGCATATGATGCCAGGATTATTCCCTCTTGCAAGAGATGAATTAAAAGCAGAACAATGCCCAGAATTAGATTTAAAAATGTTTAAAGAGATTTTTAAAAATGATAACTTTAAACCAGATATGCTTAAAATTTACCCATGTCTTGTTACAGAAGGTAGTGAACTTCATGATTTATGGAAAGCTGGAAAATATAGACCATATAATGATGATGAAGCTGTAGATTTAATTGTTAAAATTAAAAAAATATTACCTAAATGGGTAAGAACAATGAGAATTCAAAGAGATATTCCATCAACATTAATTGAAGATGGAGTAAAAAAATCAAATCTCGGAGAACTTGTTTATAACAGACTTGAAAAAGAAGATATTAATTGCCAATGTATTAGATGTAGAGAAATTGGACATAAAAAGACAAAAGAAGAATATTCTATTGAGGATTATAAACTATTTAAAGAAACTTATAATTCTGTTGGAGGTAACGAACATTTCTTATCTATCGAAGATAAAAATGAAGAAAGTCTTGCAGGATTTTTAAGACTTAGAATTCCATCATCAAAAGCACATAGAGAAGAAATAACTAACAGTACTGCACTTGTCCGTGAACTTCATGTATATGGAAATTTAATTAAAATAGGACAAAAAGGACAAAAAATAGGACAACACACAGGATTTGGTGAAAAACTTCTTAAAAAAGCTGAGGAAATAGCTATTAAAAATAATAGGGAAGAATTATTAATTATTAGTGGTATTGGAGCACGTAACTATTATCGTAAGTTTGGTTATGAACGTAAAGGACCATATATGGCTAAAAAGTTGATTTAAATATTTTAAATTTATAAGAAACTAAAAGATAAGTTACTAAACTAAAAAAAATAGTTCGAATAAAAAAGAGAAAAATTAATAAAAAATCCAAACAATCGACTAATTCACAAATATTAAATATTAGTTTGATATATAACTAACAATTACAACAATCTAAAGAAATTAAAAGGAAATAAAAACCAAATGAACAAATAAAAAAGGAGGAATAATTATGAGAATGATGAATCCAGAAGAATTAGCTAAATATATTGAATTTACAAATTTAGACAATACTGCAACAGATGAACACATGAAAATATTCTTTGATATTGCAAAGAAATATAATTTTTATGCAGTAGTAATAAGTCCACATTATGTAAACCTTGCATCAACAATATTAAAAGATACTGACATAAAAGTAGTAACAGTCATAGATTTCCCATTAGGTGCTGGATCAACTGAAGCAAAAATAATTGAAGCAAAAACAGCTATTAAAAATGGTGCTGATGAAATTGATATGGTAGCAAACATACCTGCAATAAAATCCCATGATTTTGAATTAGTTGAAAAAGATATAAAATCCGTTAAAGAAGCAATTGGAGAAACCACACTTAAAGTAATTATAGAAGCACCTTTAATCACTGATGAAGAAAAAGCAATTAGTTCTAGAATATGTGATAACTGTAATATAGAATTTGTTAAAACATCTACCGGATTTAATGGAATTCAAGAATTTAATCAAATGATTGATACAATAACTACAATCAAAAAATATGCTCCCCATACAAAAGTTAAAGCTGCAGGAGGAATTAGAAACTACAAAACTGCGTATAACATAATAAGTTCTGGAATTGATAAAATTGGAACATCATCAGGTCCAGAAATAATTGAGCAATTAAAACAAGTTCTTGACAATCAAGAAAAAGACGTAGGCCCAACAGGACCAAGACTCATATAAATAAATCAAATTATTTAAGATCACCCTTAAATAATTAATTTCTTTTTTTATCATATTTACATTTAATTTTAAAGATTAATTTCTT
>JAKSUF010000235.1 GCA_024409145.1 archaeon
TTAACTTTTTTTATTATCTATTTATTAACTTTTTTTATTAATTATTTAATATTGTTTTTTTAGTTTAATCTTAATCTATTTCTTTCTTTCAAGATATAAATTTAATATCATTATAATAAGTGATAAAATAGCTAAAATTAAAATTATTGGATTAAATTGTGTTGTTAAACATGTAATTGAAATTATGAGTATTAAAATTATTATACAAATTAATATTACTTGATTTCTTGTTATTTTCATACTTTTACCTTTTTGATTTTTTAATACTAGTTTTAATTATTTTTTCTTTCTTTTATTAATTTTAAAAATTCTTGAGAGTCTTCAACTTCTTTCATTTCCCAAGATTTAATTACTGGAATTCCATCGATAGAATTATTAATTTTTTTATCTTTTAAAATAAAAAATGATTCTGAAGATGTGATTAAAGATAAATCTTTCAAACTCACTGCCATTTTCTTTAATTTTTTAGTATTATTTTCATTTGGAGTATTTAGATTTGCCATTAATCGGGGATCTGATTTACTTTCTTTCTTATTGAAATCATTTAAATCTTTTTTATTTATCTCCGCTTTAGCTAATGTATCAAAAGGACTTTTATTTGTTGAAACTACTCCAAATCCTAATTTTGCTAAGTTTCTTGCATTATCATGTGAAAGAGGGATGTTTTGAATATTTTTATCATTTAAATCTGCTTTGAGTTTTATATCTTCTTCTCTATATGGTTCGAAAAGGTCAATATCTAAAGTAATTTTTGTATTCAAAATTCTCTCTAAATCCATTGCAGTTTCTGCATTTGCTCTAACGCTTCCATTTTCATATTTGTGCATGGTTGCACGTGATACATGTGCGAGATTTGCCAAATCTTTTAAAGATAATGAATATTCTTCACGATATTCTTTTAAAACATCTCCATTTATTTTAACATAATATCCTCCACGGTCTGCTAATATTTCAGGATATTCGTCATAAATAATCATATTTTTTAATGTTTCAAAGCTAATAGCTGGAAGTCCATATCTTTCATAAACTACATCTTCTTCTAAAATATGATTTTTGGATTTTAATCCTACAATGATGGGGGATGCTAGAAATACTTGTGATATTTGTCTTATCTCTTTAACATGGGCTTCATTTATACTATCAATATTAACGAGGACTTTTAAAATAAGTAATAATAATTTCTTACGAGCGAGAAGATCAAAACAACTTTGTTCATAAACATTAGATGTTTCAAATCCTTCTTTGTTTAGTAATTGATAAATTTCTTTTATCAATTGTGTTCTATTTTTAATCATAGAATTCCTCATTAAAATTTAATTTCCTATATTTAATAATACTTTTTATTTTATGGTTTTTAACTATTAATAGTCTATTTTTAAATAATATTTTTATTTTACTATTATCAACCAGTTTATATTTTATTTTTATGTTGTTTTATTGTATTGCTATTAATTGTCTTCTTAATAAATAATTATTTATTATATTATCTTAATAATATTAATTTGATAATTGTATTTAATAATCTTTTGTTTTTAATTTTTAAATATAATAATTTTTTTCATGAATTTTTAGGATGTTTAATATGGGTTTTTTTTATGTAGGAATTGATGATACAGATTCTCCTAATGGTATGTGTACAACATTTTTAGCTTCAACTATTCTTAATGAATTAGAAGAAAATGGTATTGAAATCGTTGGTTTTCCTAGATTAATTCGTTTAAATCCATTTGCAAGGTTTAAAACGAGAGGGAATGGTGGAGTATCTTTTAAAATTGATTCTAAAAAATATGGTCTTGATGAGATTGATTTAGTTAAAAAAATTATTTTGGATAATGTTGAAAAGTTATCTATGTTTGATTGTGATAATACTAATCCTGGAGTTGTTTTTTATCAAGGGGAAATTACTGAAGAAATGGTAGATTATGCATTTAAAGCTATTCATGAGATAATTACTATTAGTGAAGCTGAAGAATTTGCATCAAAAATAGGTGCAGAAATTCATAAATTCAAAAAAGGAAGGGGAATTATTGGATCTATTGCAGCTATTTCCTGTCCTCTTCAAGATTATACATTTGAACTTCTTGCATATAGGGATAAATCTAAATATGGTACTTTACGTTGTATTGATTATGATTCTGTAGTTAGGATGGATAATGAAACTTATGGTGAAACTTTTGAAAATATTGATGGTAAATACTTAGCTATTGAACCTAAAACTCCATGTCCTGTTTTATATGGTATTCGTTCTAATTCTCCTAATGTTTTAGAAAAAGCTAAAGAAATAGTTATTCCTAATGAAGAAATCGTCGATTATTGTATTTTTAAAACAAATCAACATACTGATATGCATATTCAAAATGTTGATAAAATAGAAAATATGAAAAAATATGGGTGTTATAAAGTTAAAGGTGTTGTAAAAGATAATCCTCATGTTATTGAAGGTGGCCATATGTTTTTCACTCTTTCTGATGATTCTGGTGAAATTGAGTGTGCTGCATATGAACCAACTAAAAACTTTAGAAAAATTGTTGCTAAATTAAAAGAAGGGGATTCTCTTGAAATTTATGGAGGCATTGGTGAACAGAATACTTTTAATATTGAGAAATTTAAAGTTCTCAGTTTAAATAATATTGTTTATGAAAATCCTATCTGTAAATGTGGAAAGAGAATGACTTCTGCAGGTAAAAATAAGGGTTTTAAATGTAAAAACTGTGGTAATAAATTAGGATCTAGTGATAAAATCCCTAAAGAAATTAATAGGGAATTGATAAATGGTAAATTTTATGAAACTCCAGTTTCTGCCCGTAGACATTTAGCTAAACCTTTAATAAGAATGAATTTATAAATTTCTTTTATTTTTTTATTTTTAGTTTTTTCGTTTTATTTTATATTTTCTGTTTATTTTTTTTATTTTTATTTAATTTTTCATGTTAATTTTCATTATATTTCTTAATTCTACATGGTTTATAATGGTTTTTCGAGAAAACATATATAATATGCCTATTTTTATTATCATGATTTATCATTTTTTAAAAATAAATACTATGTATTTATATGTAATGAATTATTAATCTAAAAATAATATAGGTTTAACATTATTTTAATTTTAGTTCTTAGGATTAATATTTGTTTATTTTTTAGGTG
>JAKSUF010000236.1 GCA_024409145.1 archaeon
ATTAAAAATAAGAATTGTAATTAGAAATAATTATAATTAGAAATTAATAAACTATTGGGTGTTTATATGGTATTAGATAAAAAAGAAGTTAATGTTGTAGGTATGCACTGTCCTTCATGTGCAATGGCTGTGGAACTTTCTATGAAAGATTTAGATGGTGTAGTTGATGCTAAAGCTGATTTAGACACTAACTCTGTTGAAGTAGAATATGATCCTGAAAAGGTTTCTGATGTGGATTTAGCAGAAGCTGTTAAAGAAGCAGGATTTACTATGGAATAAGTTTATTCTTACTTTCATCTCTATTTTTTAATTTTTATTTAAATCTTTGTTTTATGTTGTTTTTTTTAAGTTTTATTGTATGATTATTATAATTTAACTTAAATTAACAATTGTTATTGGTTAATTATATAAAATATTAAGATTATGATGAGATATATTAAATTTAGGTGTTAGAATGGCTAAGAAATCAAAAGAATTGGATGTTCCTATTGATGGAATGCATTGTTCTTCATGTTCTTTACTTGTAGAAAAATCTTTATCAAAAATTGAAGGTATTAATCAAGTTGATGTGGATTTGAATACTAATAAAGCACATATTAGATTAGAAGGAAATGTTTCTAATGATTTAATTGATGAAACTGTTCAATCTGTTGGTTTTACAATTCCTTATGAAGAAGTAACTATACAAATAGCAGGTATGCATTGTGCTTCTTGTGTAAATAATGTTGAGAAATTACTTCCAAGAATTGATGGGATCGTAGAAGTTAATGCAAATTTATCTAATCAAAAAGTTAATATTAAATATTATAGGGGAACTCTTAATTTAGTAGAAATACAAAACATGATTGAAATGCTCGGTTTTGAGTATTTAGGGCTTGATGGTGAGTTAGCTGAATCTTCAGAAGATGAACGTTATGAGAAAGACCTTAAATCTAAACTTTATCGTATTATTGTTGGTTTGGTATTTGCAGGAATTCTTATGACTATAATGTATGCTCATATTGAAGTTCCTTTTTTGACTATGGGTCAATTATCTCTTATAATTGCTATTTTCCCATTTTTCTATGTAAGTTATCCTATTTTAAAAGCAGGATTTAACTCTTTAAAACATTTAAATCTTGACATGGATGTAATGTATTCTATGGGTATTCTTGTTGCATTTGTATCTAGTGTTTTAGGTACTTTTAATATTATTTTAGATTCAAGTTTTATGTTTTACGAATCTGCAGTTATGCTTCCTTCATTCTTAACTATTGGTAGATATCTTGAAGCAAAAGCTAAAAGAAAAACTTCCTCATCTATTAAAGAGCTTATTGGTCTCCAACCAAAAACTGCTACTTTAATTGAAATTAATGATGATAAAGAAATTACAAGAGAAATATCTATTGAAAATATTAATGTTGGGGATATTTTACTTGTTAAACCTGGTGAAAAAATACCTACTGATTCTGTTGTAATTACTGGAGAATCTTATGTTGATGAATCTATGATTACTGGCGAACCGATTCCTAATCTTAAAACTGAAGGTGAATCTGTTTTTGCAGGTACTATTAATCAAGATGGTATTTTAAAGATTAAAACTCAGAAAATTGGTGCTGAAACTGTTCTTTCTCAAATAATTGAATTAGTTGAAAAAGCTCAAGGATCAAAGCCTCCTGTTCAAAAATTAGCTAATGTTCTTGTTAGTTATTTTATTCCAGTTATTCTTACAATAGCTATTCTTGTGTTCATTATATGGTATTTTGTATTTAATGCAGGACTTTTGTTTTCTCTTACTTGTCTTATTTCTATTTTAGTGGTTGCTTGTCCGTGTTCTCTTGGTTTAGCTACTCCAACTGCTGTGACTGTTGGTGTAGGGCGTGCTGCTGAATTTGGAATACTTATTAAAAATGGAGAAACTTTAGAAAGTTCTAAAGATGTTGATGTTGTTGTATTTGACAAAACTGGGACTATTACAGAAGGTAAACCTGTTGTTCATGATATTATAAGTTTTGATTGTAGTGATGAAGAGTTTATTCAACTTATTGCATCTGTTGAAAATAAATCTAATCATCCTATTGCTAAATCTATAATGGATAAGTTTGATGAATTTTATAATTCTTCTAATAATTTGGAGTTATTCGAAGTTTTTGATTTTGAAAATATTAGTGGTAAAGGTTTAAAAGCAAATATTCAATTAAGTAAAAATTCTTCTTTAAATGATGAAGATAATTTAAATTCTCATATACTTGCAGGTAATCTTAATCTTTTAGAATCTGAAGGGGTTGAAGTATCTGAAGAGATTTTTGGTCAATATAATGCTTTTGTTGATGAAGCTAAAACAACTATATGTTTAGCTGTTGATGGAAATGTTAAGGGTATTGTAACTTTAATGGATAAAATAAAAGATAATTCAAAATCAACTATTCAAGCTTTAGATGATATGGGCATTTCTACTTATATGATTACTGGAGATAATAATAAAACTGCTAAGAATGTAGCTGATTCAGTGGGTATTAAAAACGTTCTTTCAGATGTTTTACCTGAAGATAAGCTTAATAAAGTTAAAGAAATTCAAGACTCTGGTAAAAAGGTATTATTTGCAGGTGATGGGATTAATGATGCTCCTGCATTATCTCAAGCTGATGTTGGTGTAGCTATGGGTAATGGTACTGATATTGCTATGGAAAGTGGAGATATTGTTCTTATGGAAGGTGATTTAGAAAATGTTGTTGCTTCTATTCAATTCTCTAAAAAAGTGATGACTAGGATTAAACAGAACTTATTTTGGGCATTTGCTTATAATATGGTTCTTGTTCCAGTAGCTGCTGGTGTATTATATCCATTGTTTTCTATAATATTTAAACCAGAATGGGCTGGTTTAGCTATGGCATTAAGTTCAGTTACAGTAATTAGTTTATCCTTACTTCTTAAATCATATGTTCCTCCAATTAAACGTAAGGTTTAATAATGAGGATGTGATTTAATCATATCTTATTTTAATTTTTCAATATTTTATTTTTTAGTATTTTTTAGTATTTTTTATTTTTTTTATTTTTTTTGTTGTTTTTTGTTTTTTATTTTTTTTTTTTTTTATTTGTCTATGTCTATCCTTACTCGTTCTCTCTTCTACTTACGTTTATCATCTC
>JAKSUF010000237.1 GCA_024409145.1 archaeon
CAATTTTTATTATTTTTTGCACTTATTTTTCAAATTAATATATAAAACTTTTTAAACTATGTTAATTAATAGCTTATTAAGTAAGTTTATTTAAAATTATTACTTGGATGATTATAATGGTATTTATTGGAATGGATCATGGAACTACTGGAATCTCATTTGGGATTTTAGATAGTGATGGTCAAGTATTAGAAGTTTTTAAAATATCTAGAGAAGATAGTAAATCAGGTAAAGTTTCAGCTATTGATGAGATTTCTAAACGTGTAGATTTAGAAGATATAGAATTAATGGTTATCACTTATGCAATGGGTGATGGATTTGATAAAATAATGCCAATAGAAAATGTTGAAAATAGGGGGATTATTTCTATTGGAGGAGCTGGTAAAATTACTGGTGGAGGAACATCAGTTTATTCAGAAATCGAAAATTCAGATATTCCTGTAGTTATGATTCCAGGTTTACATAAAGATTCTGAATTCTTAGATCCTTTATTTAAAGCAGCTTATTCTCATCATGCAAGTCCTGAAAAGGTTAGTATTGTTTATAATGCTTATTTAGAAACTAAATGGGAAAATATGATTGTTGCTGATATTAGTTCTAATAGTGTTAATCTTTTAGTTGAAAATGGTAAAATTAAAGGAGCTATTGATGCTTGTTGTGGGGCTATGGGTATTGTTCATGGGCCACTTGACTTAGAGATGATTCGTGATATTGATGAGGGTAAAAGAAGCGCTAATGAATGTTTTTCTCATGCTGGAGCTATTAAAATAGCTAATATTGATAATAAAGTTTCTTTAATGAAAGATGATCTTCTTAAATTATATGAAGAAGGAGATGAAAATGCAATCTTAGCTATAAAATCTATGATTATGACTGTAGCTATGGAAATAGCTGGTTTAATTGCTGTTTCTGATGGTATTGATGGAATTGTTTTAACTGGTTCTATGGGTTCTATGAAGAATCCTGTTGATTTTGAAGCAGAACTTAATAAATACTTCAAAAATCAATATGAAATGAAAATTATTTCTTCTGAATCTGGAGCTATTGGTGCAGCTCAAATAGCTAGAGATATCTATAATGGTAAAAAAGATATTTTAGGTATTGAAGTTCAGATGTAATTATTTTTCTTTTTTTAGTTTTTTATTATTTTTTTAGTTTTTTTTTAATTCTTTTTAATTTTTAATTCTATAGTATTTTTAATAATTGATTAAAAAATATAAAAAGATAAAAAAAGTAGAGATTGTATTTAATCTCAAATAGTTATTACTGTTAATTATTTAGTTAGTATAGTTAGTATCTACATTCCAAAGAATATTGTAGCAACTAATATGATAATACCAATAATCCAACAGTAATATGCGAAGACATCTAAACTTCTTTCTTTAATTAATTTAAGTAAGAATTTAATAGCTAAATATCCAGAAATTGCTGCTATAGCAAATCCTGCAATCCATGCAGTTAATTCCACATTAGTAATGCTAACATCTTTAAGTTGTATGACGGTAGCTCCTAAAATAGCTGGTATTGAAAGTATAAAACTGAATTTAGCTGCAAATTCTTTATCTAAATCTAATAATAATCCAGTAGCTATTGTAGTTCCTGAACGTGAAAGTCCTGGTAAAAGAGCACATGCTTGACCGCAACCTAAAATAAGTGCTTCTTTCCAGTTGATTTCATCTATGTTGATTTTACCAGTGTTCATTCTTTGAGAGGCAAATAAAAGACAACCAGTTATAAGTAAAAAGAATGCTGGTAATGTGATACCTGTGAATAAAGATTCTACAAGGTCATCAAATGCAATTCCTGCAATCCCTACTGGTATGGTAGCAAGTATTGTAAACCATGCTAACTTTTTATAAGGGTCTCTTTTAATTTCAGATTTGAATCTTCCTTTTACAATATCGAGTAAACTTTTAAAGAATGCAATAATCATCCTTACAATATCTTTAAAGAAATATCCCACTACTGCTACAAGTGTACCAAGATGTAAAAGAACATCAAAAGCTAAACTTGGTTCAGTAACACCTAAAAACTGTTGTGCAAAAATTAAATGGGCAGAACTACTTACTGGTAAGAATTCAGTTAAACCCTGAACTAACCCAATAATCATTGCCTGTATAATATCCATCTATTCACCTTTAATAATTTATATTATTATATGTAGGTTAACCATCCATGGTCGTTTTCAGATTTACCTTCTACAAGCTCAAAGAATGCGTCTTGTAATTCTTTGGTAATTGGTCCTCTTTTACCTATTCCAATTTCTCTGTTATCAATAGCACGTATAGGAGTAACTTCTGCGGCACTTCCAGTGAAGAATACTTCATCAGCTAAGTATAATCTTTCTCTTGAAATAATTTCTTCAGTTACTTCATATCCTAAGTCTTTTGCTAAAGTTATAACAGTGTCTCTAGTAATTCCTCTAAGTACTGAAGCTAAATTTGGGGTGATGATTTTACCATTTTCTACAATAAATATATTTTCTCCACTACCTTCTGCAACATATCCTTGGTAATCAAGAAGGATAGCTTCATCATATCCATGTTCTCCTGCTTCGAGGTTAGCTAATTGGGAGTTCATATAATTTGCTCCAGCTTTAGCCATTACTGGTAAAGTATCTGGTGCTGGTTTTCTCCAAGTTGAAACACCAATATTTGCACCATTTTCCATTTCTTCTTCGCCTATGTAAGATCCCCATTCCCATACTGCAATAGTGGTTTCAATAGGACAACTTAAAGGATTTACACCTAATTCTCCAAATCCTCTGTAAGTAATTGGACGAATGTAACAACTTTTTAAGTTATTTACTTTAATAGTTTCAATAACTGCATCCATTAATTCTTCTTTTGTGTAAGGAATTTCCATTTTGTAAATTTTTGCAGAATCGATTAATCTTTGCATATGTTCTTCTAAACGGAATACTGCAGGTCCTTTTTCAGTTTCATAACATCTGATTCCTTCAAATACAGAAGTACCATAATGGACAACGTGAGATAAGATATTAATTTTTGCATCTTTTAATGCTACAAATTCTCCGTCCATCCAAATTTTACTATTTTCATCCCATGCCATATTTTCACCTTTTAACAATTATAATAATTTTATAAATTTATAAATATTTATTTAT
>JAKSUF010000238.1 GCA_024409145.1 archaeon
AATAAAATATAATTATAACTGTATAAATTATTTATTAAGAATTATTTATTATTTTATATATTAATATTCTTAATTATTATCAAAAATATCTTTTAAAAATTTACCAGTATAAGATTTTTGAGATTTAGCTACTTCTTCAGGAGTTCCAGTAGCTATAATTTCTCCCCCACCATCTCCACCTTCAGGACCTAAATCAATTATATAATCTGCTGTTTTAATAACATCTAAATTATGTTCAATAACAACAACAGTATTTCCTTTTTCAGTAAGTCTATCTAAAACTTTTAATAAACGTTTTATATCTTCAAAATGGAGACCTGTTGTAGGTTCGTCTAATAAATATAATGTATTACCAGTACCTACTTTTGAAAGCTCTTTAGCAAGTTTTATTCTCTGAGCTTCTCCTCCAGATAGAGTTGTTGCTGGTTGGCCTAATTTAATATAACCTAATCCTACATCAGAAAGAGTTTGGAGTTTTTTAGCAATTTTTGGAATATTTTCAAAGAATTCTAATGCTTCATCTACAGTCATTTCTAATACTTCATAAATATTCTTACCTTTATAACGAATATCTAAAGTTTCTTCATTATATCTACGGCCTTTACAGACCTCACAAGGAACAAAGACATCAGCTAAAAAATGCATTTCAATCTGAATGATTCCATCACCATAACAGGATTCACATCTACCTCCTTTAACATTAAAACTAAATCTTCCAGGTTTATAACCTCTTGCTTTAGCTTCTGGAGTATCGGCAAATAACTCTCTTATTGGAGTGAATACTCCAGTATATGTAGCAGGGTTTGAACGTGGAGTTCTGCCTATCGGTGTTTGAGTAATACGAATAACTTTATCTATATTTTCTATTCCTTCAATAGAATCATGTTGTCCTGGATGTAAATATTTATTACTAAGTTTAGTAGTTAATCCTCGATATAAAATATGATTAATTAAACTACTTTTTCCAGATCCACTAACTCCTGTAACACATGTAAAAACACCTAAAGGAATTTCAACATTAACATTTTTAAGATTATTATGTCTAGCACCTTTAATAGTTAAAAAATTTCCATTTCCTTTTCTTCTATCTGTATTAATAGGGATGGTTTTTTCACCAGATAAATATTGTCCAGTTATTGATTCAGAACTTTGCATAATCATTTCAGGAGTTCCAGAAGCAATAACTTTACCTCCATGAGAACCCGCACCTGGGCCTATATCAATAATATAATCAGCAGAAAGCATAGTTTCTTCATCATGTTCTACAACGATTAAAGTATTACCAATATCTCTTAAATGCTTAAGAGTCTCAATAAGTTTTTGATTATCTCTTTGGTGAAGACCAATACTTGGTTCATCTAAAATATAAAGAACTCCTACAAGTCCTGAACCTATTTGAGTAGCTAATCTAATTCTCTGAGCTTCACCACCAGATAAAGTACCTGATGCTCTGCTCATTGAAATATAATCTAAACCTACATCAACTAAAAATTTTAATCTTGATTTAATTTCTTTTAAAATTTCTTTTCCAATGAATAATTGACGTTCTGTAAGTTCTAAATCTAAGAAAAATTTATAACTATCTTTAATTGCCATATCACAAATATCAATGATTGATAAATCCCCAACCGTTACAGCTAAAGATTCTGGACGAAGTCTTTTACCACCACAAACATGACAGTTTGTATCACTCATAAATTTGGAGATATAGTTACGATTATAACTAGATTTTGTTTCAATATATAAACGTTCCATTCTAGTTATAACACCTTCAAATTTACGATTTACATGGTAAGACCTATTTCTTCTTTTAAAAGAGAATTCTACTTTCTCATTTGTACCATATAAAATTATATTCTGAATATCTTTAGATAACTCTTTAAATGGAGTATCAACACTAAATTTAAAATGATTAGCTACTGCTTGAAGCATTTGGAAATAATAATTATCTTTATTGCTAGATTTAGACCAAGGGACAATTGCACCTTCTGCAAGTGAAAGGTTTTTATTTGGAACAACTAAATCAGGATTCATTTCCATTTTACTCCCAATACCATTACATTCAGGGCAAGCACCTTGAGGTGCATTAAAAGAAAACATTCTTGGAGAAATTTCATCAAAACTAATTCCACACTCAGGACATGCAAAGTCTTCAGAATAAAGTTTTTCATAATCTATTTTTTCCCCATTTTCATCTTTTTTAGTAAAAATAACATTAACTAAACCTTCTCCAAAATTAGTAGTAGTTTCAAGAGAATCTGTTAATCTTCTTTTAAAGTCAGTCCCTTCTTTTATAACTAATCTATCAACAACAAGTTCAATAGTATGTTTAAAGTTTTTACCTAATTCTATATCTTCATCAAGATCTCTGATTTCACCATCGACACGAGCTCTAACAAAACCATCTTTTCTAAATTGTTCGAATATTCCTTTATGCTCACCTTTACGTGCTTTAATAACTGGTGCAAGTAATTGTATTTTAACTCCTTCTCCTTCTTCAATAATTGTTTCAGCTATTTGTCCAACAGTTTGATGAGAAATTTCTCTACCACATTTTGGACAATGTGGAATTCCAATTCTTGCAAATAATAAACGTAAATAATCATATATTTCAGTAATAGTTCCAACTGTAGAACGTGGATTATCTTTTGTAGTTTTTTGATCTATAGAAATAGCTGGAGATAATCCTTCAATATAATCCACTTCAGGTTTCTTCATTTGACCTAAAAATTGCCTAGCATATGCGGATAAAGATTCTACATATCTTCTTTGACCTTCTGCATATATGGTATCAAAAGCAAGAGTAGATTTTCCAGATCCACTTAATCCAGTGATAACTACAAATTTATCTCTTGGGATATTAATATCTAAATTTTGTAAGTTATGTTCCCGTGCACCTTTAAGAATTATTTCCTTTTTGCTGGATTCAGATAATGTATTAGTCATTTTAATCACATAAATCTATTATAATTGTCATAATAATTTTGTTAATTTTATAATAAATAAGTAATCTAAGAGCATCTGAAAATAATTATAGATTACTTTAATTAAGTTATTTTTAGAATTGTTTTGATATTTACAAACAATATAATATTAGATTGCTATTATATATAAAGGTTAATGA
>JAKSUF010000239.1 GCA_024409145.1 archaeon
ATAAATTAATTATACTTTTAATTACGAATAATGTATAATACATTTCGCACTGGAGAATTACCCAAGAGGCTGAAGGGGCGGGCTTGGAAAGCTCGTAGGTTCCGAAAGGGGCGCTAGGGTTCAAATCCCTAATTCTCCGCCATTCAAATCGAAATACACATAATTAATTATGTGTATTTTTCTTTATGCATTCTAATAATTATTACGCCACAATGTCAGAACCCATTTTTTCGAATTCCACTAAAAAATCATCAACTGCATCATCAACTAATAACCTATGATTGACAAAATTAATTTTAGTGGCTTTTTTGTTTATAAATTTTTCGAAAATCATTCTTGCAAAAAATTCATCATACATATTATTAACATTAATAATTTTAGGAATATGATAATCTTTTAATTCGTTATAAATGCATTCAGAAAGAGATAACAACGGATGATACATATTTGGTTTTCCTAAAACAACTTTTTCAATCTTACCGGTCTCGTGATTACATAAAAAAAGCATTATTGATGGAAAAACAATACGTGGGTCATTTTCATCAATAAGATAATTATTAATGCCACATAATTTAAAATCGATACTTTTATTTCCAACAATCCCATTTTCAATCGGGCAAAGATAATCTCTACTAATATCGATAGGAATAAAAACTTTATTATCAATAGAAACATCCTTTACTCCAAGTTTTTCATTCACATAAAACAAACCACTTGAATCTATTTTTCTCATTGACTCAGAATTTACGAATTTTCTTAATAAATTAGTTGCCTTTGTTAAATACTTAATACATAGATTTGCAACAGACTTAGAAAGTCTATTCTTAGCATAAAATCCGCTTACCATTTGAACACAAGAAAATTCTTCGTTTTTGCTAAATGGATTATTTTCGAAAATCTCATCATCGCTACCATCAGTATAAAAAGATATCAAGTTAGATAATCCATTTAAAATTCTAAGATCAACATTAGAAGAATTTTCTGATTGCAAAATCTTAAAATAATAATAAGCATCATATCCTAAAATAAAATTGATTCCTCTACTTATTCCAGCATTCCCTAGAACAATAAATGAAAAAGCATCATAATCATCGAATATGCTAAATAACACTCTATCAGGAATACATTTTTCAAATTCGTATTTTTTATATTCTTTAAGTAATTTAGTAATTTGAGAATATTGTTTAGCATCTGCTTCTTCTTCATATTGATCAGTTGCTAAGCACCAATAATAGACATCATAAGAAATTGATTTTTCAAAAAATTCAATCCATTTATCATACAAATTAAACTCTTTAATGAACTTTACAAACTTAATAAAAGTTAATTTTTGAACATTTTCTAAGCAAGAAAAATCATTTTTATATAAGTTAATAAATGCTACCATATCATGTAGATAATTTTTCGAATAATCAAATAAATCGGCATAATCATCAGGATTATCTACAAAAGGTTTAAGCTTCTCAGGAATGCCTTTTACAATTGTTTTTCCTTTTAGCATATTCCCGCTCATAGCTCTTCTTATTTCAATTTCACTAGTTACTATGTATGTGGAATCATAAATATTAAAAAGGATAACGGAACTAGGTTTTTCTGTTAATAATGTTGCAATCAATTTTAAATTTATCATGTTTTAATTTCCTTTATTTAATAATAAAAATTTTGAAAGAGGTAAGACTTGAATTTTATATCCATCAATATCAATTAATCTTTCTTCCTCAAAAGTAATTATATACAAAATAGATTTCTTTTTACTATTCTTTGCAAATTCTATTAAGTTATTAACTTCTCGATCGTATACCTCTTTATTACTTAATGAATAAGCAACTTGAATAGCAGCATTTTCATTAGAAATATAAAAATCAATATCGGTTTTATTTCCTTTTAGATAATATAAATTATCTTTATGAATTCTATAAAGCTTTAATGCAACAATATTTTCTAATAAGGAACTTTTTTTATCATCTAAAAACAAATTTAATATACCATTGTCCATAAAATAATATTTAGGATTACTGTTTTTGTCTAAAAATGAAGAATAATAATTTTCTAAAGTAAAGAGCAAAAATGCGTCTTTGCAATAACCACAATAATCAATGATTATATCTTTTGAAATTTTATAACCAATTCCAGTAATAATATTTTGTAATTTAGTAAAAGAAAGATCTTGTTTTAATGATTCGGCTATTTTTTTAATCATTAATTTAATACCATTTTCGTTTCTAACATTATTATGAACAATAATGTCATTATAAAGAACCTTTTGATAAATGTTTGAAATGTACTCTCTCTTATTTACAAACAATAGAGATTCGGGAAAACCACCATTTATAAAATATTGATTTAATAAAGAATTTACTTTTCCAATTTCTTTAACTGAGTAACCATTTTTTTCAATTCCATTTGCTTTTAAAAATTCATTAAATGAATAAGGCATTATTTCTTTTGAAATGTATCTTCCGCCCAATTTAGCTTCTACTTCCTTAGAAAGCATCTTTGCGTTGCTTCCTGTAATATCAACTTTATATCCTTGATTAGCTAAACGGATTGCAAACTTTTCCCAACCATCTATATTCTGAATTTCATCGAAATAAAAATAATGCTCATTTGTTGATAACTCTTCTGCAACTAGCACTATATCTTCAAAGTCTTCAACACCGAATTCAATCAATCTTTCATCATCAAAATTAATATAAATTATCTGATTCCATTCAACACCACTCTTAATTAAATCTTGAACTCTTTTATATAAAAGTGTTGTTTTACCAGCCCTTCTAAGTCCAACCAATACATAATTAACATTCTTTTCTAAAACAATCTCTCTATCAACAATAATAGAATCTTTAATAACTTGATGCTGGTCATAAATGACTTTTTTTAATATTTCGTGATTCATAAAGTTCTCCTTGTCGAGTATATTCTACAATAACTATTGATTTTTGTCGAGTATATTCTACAAATTTTGATTATCTGTGTAATGGTAATTACAAGCATTGAACGCAACATCTCTATGAGATGTTTTTTATTTATTTGATGAATCCCATATACAAATTTGGTCTTTTTTTATCGATTCATAAAATAAAGGATCTAATTCCTTTGTATGAGAAACGATAAGATCAACTT
>JAKSUF010000024.1 GCA_024409145.1 archaeon
TGATTTTTAAAGAGGATTTGAAATATTTATGTAATTAAATTTTTGATATTAATTTAAATATATCCTTTATTAGATAAGTTTTGTTGCTAAATATGTTAAAGTAACAAAAAGTTATCTTTCTCTGTATTTATTATTGTTACTAATTGTTATTTAAAGATTTCGGTTTTTAGTAACAAAAAGTTAATAAAGGGTAATGGATAATATAATTATGATGATTGAAAATACTAATCTGTTCTCTGATGATGTTGACATGGAAGCTATTCTAGATGTAATGGGTTGTAAAACTAGAAGAGATATCATGGAATTACTTCGTGAAGAGCCAAGATTCGTTAGTGAAATTTCAAAAGAACTTCAAATTGGTCAAAAAGCTATTATTGAGCATTTAAGAGCAATGGAGGAAATTGGAATTTTAGAATCTTCTTATAAAAAAGTAGTAAGAGGCCGTCCACGTAAATATTATGATATGCCTAATGATGTTAATGTTCAAATAACTATTACAAAAAACAGTTTTAATGTTAATATTACTGAGGATATAAGAAATACTCCTCAATTGCCTTCTGGTGATGAATGGTCTAAATTATTAAATATTGAAAAAAGAATAGATCAAGGTCATACTGAAGCTATTGAAGAACTTAAGAGTCAAATTCGTCTGTACGATAATCTTAAAGAAAGAGCTGAATATATTTTAGAAAGAACTACTAGAAGATACTAATTTTTTATTTATGGTCTAATCTTTCTTATTGTAGTTCTTTTTTATTTTTTTATTTTTTTTTATTATTATTATTATTATTATTTTAATCTTTATTTTTTGATTAGTTTTTATTTTTTATATTTATCTAATAATTTTTATTTTTCTTTTTAAAATAGAATTTATTTACCTATTTAATTTTTATTTTTATATGTTGTCTATTTATCCATATAATTGATTCCTGCAACAATAGCTTGTCCTAATGATACAGAACCATCTCCTGGGCAGGAATTTGTGTGTTGTAAGAATATATATCCTTTATCTTCAATATAATTCTTGATATATTTAGTTATAGATTCATTATAGAAGCAACCACCTGTTGCACCAATTACTTTAACTCCTTTTTCTTCTGCTAATTTTATAGCTAATTCTGCAAGACCTATACTGATGGCTTTCTGTCCAGTAATAGCTATTTCTTGAAGATCTTCTCCATCATCAATTTTTTTGATAATGTATCGTAAGATTGCAGTTGTATCTAAAACTAATCTTCCTTCATATTCTTTTATAATTATTGGATAATCTTCAAATCCACATAGTTTTTTTGTATTTTGATTATTTTTCAAATCAAGTCCATAAGCATAAGATTCAAGTTTCATTGAAGCTTCTCCCTCATAATTTCTTTCTCCACATATTCCAATAGCTGTGGATATTGAATCAAGAACTCTTCCAGTACTTGTACTTATTCCTACATTTATATTTGAGTCTATTTGTTTAAATAAACTTTTTATCTCCATTTCTTTATGTTGGAAGAAATCTAAATAATTATTTTTCATTAGTTCCATAACTTTTTCTTGGGTAAATTCTTCAGGGCAGTATGCACTATCATTATTTGCTAAAATTGCAGATAATATTCTTGCAGGATATTTAGTACATAAATCTCCTCCAGGCATTTTCTGTGGCATAAGTGAACCTATACGTTGATACTCTTTAAGATTTGTGTATAATATTTCTCCACCCCATGCACCACCATCTTCTCCATAACCTACACCATCTGCAGCTATGATAATCATGTCATTATAATCATTAGATAATTCTTCTATATGGTCATTTATTAATGCAGTTCCATGTGCGTGGTGGTGTTGGACTTGTATAAGTTGACAGTTATATTTTTCTGCTAATTCTTTTGCTAAAGTAGTTGTAAAAAACTGTGGATGTAAATCACAAACTATTGCATCAAATGATTCAGTTTTTGTTATTCTCATCATATGCTTAATGGCTTCTTTAAGGAATTGATATGTCTTATATTTATTAGTGTTTCCGATATGTTGTGATGTATATGCTTTTGACTTTTTTAATAAAGTAAATGTAACATCTAATTCTGGACCTAATGCTAAAATATTCAAATCATCAAACTTTTTATTCAAGTGAGTATATTTATTCGCTAAGTCATATGGTGCTGGAGTATATCCTCTTGATCGTCTAATGAATGCTAACTCATTTGATCTATAACGTACAACAGAATCATCGCAACGGTTTAGTATTCTTCTATCATGGATTAAATAATAATCTGCTATTTCATTAAGATTTTCAAGGATGTCTTGATTTTCAATCATCATTGGTTCTCCAGGTATATTTGCAGAAGTCATAATATATGCTTGTGATTCTGTTTCGCTAAAAAGAATATGATGTAAAGGAGCATAAGGTAGCATTACTCCTATATTATGTAAGTCTGGTGAAACAGATTCTGCAAATTGATAATCTGGAGATTTTTTTAATATTACAATTGGCCTTTCTTTAGATAATAATGTTTTTTCTTCTTCTTTAGAAACAATTGCATATTCTTTTACAGTTTCAATATCTGGACTCATAACTGCAAATGCTTGTGTTTTTCTACCTAATCTTTCTCTCAATTCTTGAATTGTATCTTCTGAATTAACACTAGCTACTAAGTGTGTTCCTCCAATCCCTTTGATTGCAAATATCTTGCCTTGGTCTAATAAGTTTGCAGTATCTCTGAGTGGGTCTTCAGATTTAACTAAACTAGCTATTCTTTCAGTTTTCCCATCTTCATATTCTTTAATATTATTTTTATATAATTGGATACTTGGTCCACAAGTAGGACAGCAGCTTGCTTCTGCATGGTAACGTCTATCTAATGGGTTTTTATATTCTTCTGAACATTCATCACATAATGGGAAATCTTCCATTGTAGTTTTATCTCTATCATATGGAACATTTTCAATTACAGTAAAACGAGGTCCACAATCAGTACAAGCATTAAATGGATGTCTATATCTTCTATTTTCTGGATCATTAATTTCAGATAAACAGTTGTCGCAAATAGCAATATCTGGTGGAATTACAGAGACTCCTGAGAAACTATCTGAACTTTCTTTAATTGTAAACTCTGTGTAATTTTCCCATTCTTTATCTGTTTTGTTTATTCTTATTGTTTGTATGTTTGTTAATTTAGCTATTGGTGGAAGTTCATTTTGGAGTTTTTTTATAAATTCTTTGATTTCATTTCCTTGAATTATAATTTCAACAACATTTCCTAAGTTACGTACATAACCATTTAAACCTAGTTCAGTAGCTATTCTGTAAATAAAAGGTCTAAATCCTACACCTTGTACAATTCCTTCAACTAAAACTTTTGTTGTTTCCATTATTCCACCTTTGTTTTATTATTAATTATCTTATACTTTTGTTTTTATTTTTATGATTGTTTTTTTTAGTTTTATTTTCCTGTTGTCTTTATTATTAATATTTATATTATAGTGGTTTTATGAAAGAAATTCTTAAAAAATTTGCTGATGGTGAAATTACAATAGAAAAATGTGAGACTCTTTTGAAAGCTGAGTCTATTCGAGAAATGGAGGGAATAGCTAAGTTTGATATTTCTCGAAAAGAAAGAACTGGTTTCCCTGAGGCTATTTTAGCTGAAAGTAAGAATTATGGTGATTTGGTTAAAATTATCCAGAACTATTTTGAATATGATGGAAAAATTGATTTATCTAAGGATAATTTAATCATTACTAGACTTTCTCCTGAGAGATATGATTTATTAAAAAAAGATTTAAGCTATTTTTTAGATGCAGGTGTTAAATTTGATTATAATTCTCAAGGAAGAATTCTTATAATGTATTCTGATAAATTACTTGATTTAAATCCAGATTTGGGAAAAGTAGCTATTGTGACTGCTGGAACTTCTGATATATCTATTGCAGAAGAAGCAAAGACTATTGTTGAACAAGGTGGATGTAAAGTAATATCTTCTTATGATGTTGGAATAGCTGGAATTCATAGATTATTCCCTCAAATAGCAAATTTGATTAAAGAAGAAGTTAATTCTATAATTGTTTGTGCAGGTATGGAAGGAGCTTTACCTTCTGTAATTGCAGGACTTGTAGATATTCCAGTTATTGGTGTTCCTACTTCTGTGGGTTATGGTATAGGGGCTGATGGTAAAGCAGCACTTTATTCTATGCTTCAGTCTTGTGCACCTGGATTATCTGTTGTTAATATTGATAATGGTTTTGGTGCTGGTGTCTTTGCTTTGACAATTGCTCAAACAGTAGCTAAAAATAAGTAATTATTATTTTTTATAATAATTTTTTATAATATCTTAGTAATATTTAAAAGTTGTAAATAATATTTTAAAAATAGACTAATAAAGATTATAATAAAATATTATATATTAATATAATACATTATTATAATTTGATTATAATTTAATAGTAATTATTAGTTATATTTATTTATGTCTTCTTTCGAATTCTTCAAGAATTTCGTCTAATTCGACACCTTTATAAACTAATAAAAGTAAAGTGTGGAAAATCAAATCAACAGATTCATAAACTAAATTTTCATCATTTTTAGATGCAATGATTACTTCTGCACATTCTTCTCCTACTTTTTCTAAGATTTTATCTTCTGCTTTTTTATCACTATCTTTCATTATATTTGAGGTATAAGAATCAATAGGATTATCTCTACGACTTTCTAATACTTCATAGACTTTTTTTATAATTTCTGTATTTGTCATTTTTTCATCTTCGTTGTTTTTAATCTTTTCAGATAATATAACATAATATCAAAATTGATTTGAATCAATAAAAGACTAGGTTAATCTTTTCCTTGTTTCTTTATATAGTTGCTTTTAATTGTTTCAGTTAAAGCCATTAAAGGATGTTGATCATCATCAATAATCTTAATATCTGTGAATGTTTTAAGCCCTTGTTTTTGAGCAGTTTTTTCTAAGCCTAAACTAATATCTTCTTGTAAATCCACTACATAAGAATCTATTTTTTCAAGACCTAATTTTGAAGAAGCAACAGCTCTATGGTGCCCATCTACTAAGATATATCTGTCTCCGGTTTTTACAACTATTGCAGGTTCTGCAAGGCCTCTTTCAAGTTCATATGTTCTACCTTGTAATTCATCTGCATAAACTTTGTCTTGAGTTGGTCTTATTATAGCTACTGGGATTTCATCTCTTGTTAATTTAGTAGATATTCCATATAATTGTTCCATACTTTGTTTAAATGAATCTACTTTGTTTGGTGTTGAACGTTCGATATGTGATCTAACCATATCTGTGTTAGTTATAATTCCTACAGCTTTTTTATCATTATCTACTACAGGTAATCTAGAGATTCCATGTCTAAACATAACTCTTGAAGCATCATTGATTGACATGTTTTCATTTACAACAATTACTTCTCTTGACATAACTTTACTTATTGTATCTCCCTCAAACCAGTCTTTTAATAATAAATCAGAAGCTGTGACAATTCCAACAATTTCAGTATTTTCATCTACAACAGGAAAACCATCATGTTTTGTTTTTTTCATGATTTTTATTACATCAACATTTGGTGTATCTGGGTTTACAGTAATAACATTTCGTGTCATATAATCTTTTACGAATGATTTTGTTTCATTTGTCATCTATTACACCTTCTTGTTATTCTGTCTAGATTTGATTGAGTAAATAGAATATTTTCTCTTTAAATCTATAATTTTTCTTATTTTTTTAATAATTGAGTTAAATAATATTTAATTAAATATTATCTAATTTTTATTAAACTTAATTTTTGAGTTTATTTTATACTATTTTTTAAATATATAAAATTTGATTAATATTAAAAATTAGTATTTAAATTTATAAATTAGTTAATCAATGTAATATTAATTCTAATTTAAATTTAATTTAAATCTAATTTTCAAGTAATTCTTTTAATATTTTAACAGTTTCTCCAGGGTCTGCTTTTCCTCTAGTGAGTCTCATTACTTGGCCCATTAAGAAGTTAATTGAAGCTTTTTCTCCATTATGGTAATCTTCAACTGCTTTAGGATTTTCAGAAACTGCTTGTTCTGCAGCTTTTCTTACTTCATCATCTTTAACAACACCAATTAAACCCATTTCTTCAGCTATTGCTTTTGGAGTTTGTTTATTATTTGGCATTTGTTCAATAAGTTTATGTGCTGCTTTAACAGTGATTTCTTTGTTTTCAATCATTTTAATAAATTCGATTAAATCTTCAGATACAATTCCACTATCTGCATAATCGAGTTTATTATAAGTTAAAACACGTTTAAGTTCATCTCTCATCCATCTTGCTGCTAAGATTGGGTCTACTTCTTTAGCTACTTCTTCGTAAGATTGTGCAAGGTCAAGTTCAGAAGTTAATACTTTAGCAGATTCTTCATCAATTCCATATTGTTCAATGAATCTACTTACTTTATTATGAGGTGCTTCTGGCATTTCTTCAGCAATTCTTTCGATTTCGCTATCTTGTACTTCCATTGGTGGAAGGTCTGGATCTGGTATGAATCTGTAGTCATCAGCATCTTCTTTAGTTCTCATTGCAACAGTAATCATTTGGGATTCGAGGTATGCTCTAGTTTCTTGTTTAACTTCTACTCCTCTTTTAGCTAAGTTTTTTTGTCTGATTACTTCAAAGTTTAAAGCTTTGTAAGCTCCTTTAATTGAGTTGATGTTTTTCATTTCTACTCTGTTTCCACCATTAATAGAAACGTTTACATCTGCTCTCATAGTACCTTCTCCACGAGCTCCTCCACTGTATTGTAAAACTCTGATAAGTTCTTTTAAAAAGTTACGTGCTTCTTCTGGAGATTTCATATCTGGTTCTGTAACAATCTCAATTAATGGGATTCCAGAACGGTTGTAATCTACAATACCTCTATCTGGTTTATATTGTCCAGGGTCTTCTTCCATGTGGATTTCTCTAATTCTTACACCATTTAATTCTCCTTCATAACCTATAGGGACTGAAGTTTTTTGGTATCCACAAGGTAAATCTGGATAATCATAGTGTTTTCTCATGAAATAGGTGAAATTTTTATCAATTTTACAGTTAAGCATTAATGAAATCATTAAAGCATTTTCTAATGCTTTTTCATTAGTAGGCATTGGTTTTGCACCAGGTTGGTTTAAACATACTGGACATACATTAGTATTTGGTTCTGCTTCCTGATAGTTAGTAGGACAATTACAGAATAACTTTGAGTCAGTTTCAAGTTGTACGTGGATTTCAAGTCCACACATCATATCTACGTCTATAGTAATTCCTCCTTAATTCTGATATAATTAAGATTTTATTTTAATAATTTTAATAAATTTTATGTTATTATAATTTTATCAAATAAATATTAAATAAACATATAAAAATTAAATATTATTATATTATTTATGTTTTGTTTTATTTATAAAGATTTTCGTTAATCTTTTAATTAAGTCTATAATTATATTATAAATACTTTAAAATATAAAAGAACTAATAATGTCTATTGGAGGTATTTTGTGAACAATGGTTTTTTTGCAATGGTTGTGTTAGTTATTATCATTGTTTTTGGTGGAACTATCCTTTATGTATCTGATGTAGTTCCTGAGTTAAATGATTCTATTGATTTGGCTTTAGGTATTGATGATGGAATTTCTAATGTTTCTCTTAATAAAACGGTTAAGAATATTACAGAAAATACTACTATTGGTGGACAAATCAAAAATAATAAATCTTCAGTTGACAAAGGAGTTATAGCTACTCAGTTAGCTCCTTCAAAAGCAAAAGAAGGATCTAATATTACTATTGTTTGGAAAGTTAAAAATTATTCTAATAAAAAGATTACTGGTGTTAAGGGTATTGATCAAAATTATGAATATCGTTTTGGTAGTTTAAATCCTGGAGATGTAAAATCTATAAATTATTCTTTTTATATTCCTTCTGTTGAAGATTTAAAGAATGCAGGATTTGGTCTTAGTGAAGATTATGATAAAGAAAATTTATATATTGGTGGTTTTTCTTTATCTTATCATATGAATGGTAAAAAATATAAGATTAACTCTAATGAAGTTGTTATTAATATGAGTTAATCATTTTATTTTTTAAATAATTTAATACTTTTTTTAATTCTTTTTTAGTTTTTTAATTCTTTTTTTATTGTGTTATTTTTAAGTTTTATTTTTATTTTTTTGATTTATTTCAGTTTTTAAATTTTTTAGTTCTTTATTTCTTTAGTTTATTTAAATTTGTTTTGCAAGGAATCTTTAATATATCTTTTTATGTATCTATCTAAATTTGAAGATACTTCACTTTTCTCTGTACCTAATTTAGTTTTGTCAGTAAATGTTCCTTTTAATGTTCTTCCAGTCCATTTAACTTCTTCTTCTACTCTTTTTCCATATTTTGTTCCAAACATTTTGAATAATGGGAATTTGGTAATTCCATTAGCTCCACTAAGGACTAATATTCCAATATTTGCTAAATTATCTGTCCAAGTACCACATATAATTTCAATATTTGGTAATGCAAGACGTACTGTAGAAACTACTTTAGCATAATAAAGTGAAGCTGGTTGGGAACTATTTACATACTCTGTTTCTGGATGTGGATTTAATGAATAAAAAATTACTCTATCAATTTTGTGTTCTTTAAGATAATCTATTAAGTAATCCGTATCTTCATATGTCTCTCCAAGACCTAAAATGATTGTTATTGCCTTTTTAAAACCTAAATCTCCTGCTTTGTCTAACATATTACTTATTTGATCTAATGGTTTGCTTGGACATACTTTTTCTTGAAATGAAGGATTTGCTGCTTCTACTGCTCCAGTTATTCCTTTTATCTCATTAGAATATTCTTCTAATTCATCAGTTATTCCAGTATTAAGCCAAACTCCATCTCCAGTTATGTTATAAATATCAGTAGCTATTGACTTGATTTCTTGAGTGGTAAATGATTTGTATCCTCCAGATAAGAATTCAATATTCCATCCAAGACGATTACACATTTCAGCTTCTGCTAAAATATTACTTACTCGTCTTCTAGCTTTGGTTGGGTCTCTAATTTTCTCTTTTTGAGTACTCATATAACAAAATTTACAATCTCCTTTATCACACCACCAAGATAAAAAAATTGCTCTTTCTAGACTTATTTCAGTATAATTCTTTTTTAAACTTAATTTGTTAGCTTTATTTACTAACTCTAATGTTTCAATACTGTTAAAATTATTTTCATTCATAGATCCATCTCATTGTTATTTGGCTTGTTAATTAATAATATATACTAAATTATATAATAAGTTTATTTAGTTAATTTCTATTAGTTTTTTATTTTAGTTTTTAATAATATTATTTTTATTAATATTGTTTTTTTAATATTTTTTTAATATTTTTTTAATATTTTTTTTATCATATTTTTATTAGGTTCTTCCTGTCTTTTTGTTGTATTTTTTAATTATTTTGTTGTATTTTATATTTTTTCTAATAATAATAGTAACATTTATATACTATGAAAGACAACCTTTTATTGATGATAACTAACTTGAAAATGTTTCTTAGGACTTGTTAAATAGAAACATTTATATACTATGTTATCTAATATATGTATGTTGTCAATTACGACACTTTTATACTTGATTATATTAAGCATGGGTTATTATGCCTCCGTAGCTCAGTAGGTAGAGCGTTCGGCTGTTAACCGATTGGTCGCAGGTTCGAGTCCTGCCGGTGGCGCTTTGGGCCCATAGCTTAGCCAGGTAGAGCGCTCGGCTCATAACCGGGATGTCATGGGTTCGAATCCCATTGGGCCCATTATAATCATGTACATTTGTATTTTTATGCTCCGATGGTGTAGTCCGGCCAATCATTTCGGCCTTTCGAGCCGAAGACTCGGGTTCGAATCCCGGTCGGAGCATTTTTTATATTTGAAAGATTTATGGGAAATCTCCTTCCCTCTCTTAGTAGCGGGGGTGTCCGAGCGGCCAAAGGAGACAGGCTTAGGACCTGTTGACGCAGGTCTACCAGGGTTCGAATCCCTGCTCCCGCATATCTTTTGTTTTTTTTTATTTCCTATTATAGGTATTTTAAATGCCGGGGTAGGGTAGGCGGTCATCCTACGGGACTGTGGATCCTGTGACTCGGGTTCAAATCTCGGCCCCGGCCCCATTTTTAATATTATTTTTATTATTTTAACGATTTTTATTATTTTATTATTTATTGTGTATTTTTTACTTTTCTATACTTATATTTTCTATTCTTATATTCTATTGTGTTGTGGTATATTATTTTTAATATGCTTTTAATTATTAATTTTCATATGCTCTTACAATAGTTTAATTATACTTAATTAATAAAATTTTAATCAGGTTTGGTAATATGGCTAAAAAAGGTTCAGCAGAAGAAAGAGATTTGGTTCATAAATTATGGGATAAAGGTTTTGCTGCTATGCGAGCTCCTGCTTCTGGTGGTGCTACTAAAAAACCATTGCCTGATGTTTTAGCAGGTAATTCTAAAATATATTTGGCTATTGAAGTCAAAACAACCACTAAAGATAAAATATATATTGATTATCCTCAAATTGATGCTTTGGTTGAATTTTCTGAGATATTTGGAGCTACTCCTTATTTGGGTATGAAATTCAAATATACGAAGTGGTTGTTTTTAGCTCCTGAATGTATTGAAAAGACTAGGAATGGTAATTATAAAATTACTAAGGATTATTGTTTAGAAAAAGCTTTAGAATTGGATGAAATTATTGGGAAAGATAGACAAGTTAAATTTTAGGTATATGTGCTGGAAGTTATTATTTTTTTTAACTTCCAGGGGGATAACTTTGGTTGATTATGTATGTTAATTTCTTAGATTTTCACAAAAATATCAAAACATTTATATATTATTAAAACATACATTATATTACTGTTTAATCTGCCAAGATAGCTTAGAGGCGAAGCGGTTGGCTGCAGACCAATTACACGGGAGTTCAAATCTCTCTCTTGGCTTTTGATTAGTTAATATTTTTAACTAATCTTTCATTTGTATTGGGGTTATAGTGTAACCTGGCATCATCTGGGACTCCAGTTGTCTTTGAAGAAAAACGCGTAGTCTGATCGGTAATTTAATTGGTGATTAACACTAATTATTAGTGATGTGATGACCAATTGGAGTACTGAGACAAGAGAAATCCTAGGATCGGGGTTCAAATCCCTGTGACCCCATTTTTTTTAATTAACTTATTATAACAATTGTTATATCTTATTTTTATTTTTTAACTTATTTTCTATAAATTCTAATAGTTTTTTAAGTTAATTTTATTTACTATTTAATTCAAATTTATAAAAATAGGGAACTTTAAGGTTTTATTCCTTTTTAATTAATAGTATTAAATAGGGCTTAAAACTAGATATTTTATATTTAATATATTATAGGTTAAGTGTTTCAAATGAGTAAAATTAATAATGTTTATTGTATTACAGGTATTTTAGCTGATTCTAATTCTTATTTAATTGATAATTCTAGCTCTAATGATGTGTATAACTATATTTTAGTTGATACTGGTGTTGGTGAAAATAAAAACTATTTAATTAATTCTATTAAAGATTTTGGTATTAATCCTAAAGATATTGATTTAATTGTAAATACTCATTGTCATTTTGACCATGTTGGTGGAAATCATATGTTTCCAGAGGTTAAAGTAGCTATTGGTAGTGAAGATGCTAATGCTTTAAGAGATCCTGAAAGTCCATTAACTGTTTCTGGATTATTTGGATCTAAAGTTACTCGTCATGATGTAGATATCGAACTTAAAGAAGGGGATAAAATAGCTAATTTTGAAGTAATATCTACTCCAGGACATACTTCTGGTGGAATTTCTTTATATGATGGTGAAATTTTAATATGTGGTGACACTATTTTTGCTAATGGTGGTGTTGGTCGTATGGATATTGGTGGAAATATTGATGATATGAAAAATTCTTTAGCAAAATTAAAAGAATTAGATGTAAAATATTTACTTCCAGGTCATGGTCCTTGGGTGGATAATGGAAATTATCATATTGATTTATCTAGTAAAATGTTATTATAATATTGATTATTAAAAAAAGTATTTGCAATGTTTTTATTTGAATGTTATAGTTATATTTTCTGTATTATTATTTAAATCTGTCGGGGATATACTAATATTTATTTTATATTCATTATTATCATCATTTATTAATGTATGATTTAATGTTATATTATCATATATTTTCACCTTTTCATTATT
>JAKSUF010000240.1 GCA_024409145.1 archaeon
CTTCTTTTGTTGAAGCTTTATCCGTGTTTTGAATAAAGTTATTTAAATAATTTTACATAAAATCCCATATTATATTGAATAATTAAATTAAAAATAAGAAATTTAAAAAAACAAAAATAAAAAAAATAAGCTATTTAAGAAATAGCTGAGTGGTTAAGGAAAAGAAAATTATGGTCAGTCTCCCCTATGATTTAATTAAATGTTTAGCTAGATTTCAAGGAGAACTAACCACTAATTATAATATGTCATAAGAAGTATATAAATGTTACTTGAAAATATATAAAGTAAACTTTAAAAAATTAAAATAGTATAGAATTTTTATAAAGTAATCATGAAAAAACAATAAAATAAAAATAATAAACCAAATAATCTAAAAATATAAAAGAATATAAAAAATAATATAAAGATATTAAATAAAAATATGCAAAATTGACACTACTCAATACCATTATCCGTAATTTTAAAATGAATAGCTAATCCTTCAACTAAAAATTTATGTCTCTTTAAAAGAGCAATCCTATCTCCAGTTTCAACATCCCTACTAAGTTCTAAAATAGTTTTACTCCAATATTGAAGAATAGTTCCACCAATAGGTTTAATTTCATCACTATTTTCATCAAAGGAAGAATATATTTGATTAGTAACAATAACTGCCACATCATATAGACGAGAAATAGATGATAATAAAGACATTTGTTGACCTAAAAGATTAGATTTATTTCTATCATCTTCAACACGATATAATGCAACAGCAGAATCAAGAATAACTAAATCAACATCTTTAGATTTAGATGATACCATAGAGTCAACAAGTTTTAAATTTTCATATTGTTCATGAAAACTATGAGGTTCCAAAACAAGAATATTTTTAGCTACTTCTTCAAAATCAGATCCAGATAATTGTTTTATACGATTAATAGATAACCCACCTTCACTATCGATATAAACAACTTTTTTACCAGATTTTGCAACATTAACAGCTAAAATTAAAGAAATATTAGTCTTACCTGAACCAGGAGGTCCATAAATTTGAGTAATGCTTCTTTTTTCTATACCTCCACCAAGTAATTTGTCTAGAGGAGAATTTGAAACTAATTTCTCATAATCATACATTTTTGATAAAGATTTCATTTTTAACACCAAAATTTTCCAATAAAATTATTAAAAATAATAAAACACAACACACAAAATAACATAAGATATACTAAAAATACTAGTAAAAACTATAAAATTTAATTCTTAAAATTATGTTTAACATGATTCTTTCTTTGTTCTTTTAAATCATACTTAGATTGTAAATCTTTTGTAAAATTTATATTTTGAGCACCTTTTCTTACTAAAGAAGGTCTAAAACTACTTAAATCAATTATTGTAGAAGCATCTAAAGATTTTAAATCTCCAACATCTATAACCAAATCAACAGAATGACCAATTTGTTTTAAAATATCCTTAGGATTTGAAAAAGTTTCTTTATCAGATAAATTTGCACTTGTAGTTATAATTGGAAATAAAGCTGAAAGAGAAGTAGCTATTTTACTATCAGGAATCCTAACACCAACATTACTATTCCTACTCACATAAGAAGGAACAATATTAGTTTTAGGAAGAACAAAAGTAAAAGGTCCTGGAAGCCATTTTTGAACAATAGCTGCATTTTTAAGATTTAAATCAGCAACTAAACTTATAGCACCAATATTAGGAACTAAAATAGACAATGGTTTTGAAGAGTCACGATTTTTAATATTATAAATTTTTTCTACAGCATCCTTATTAAAAATATTAGCTCCTAATCCATAAACAGTATCAGTTGGATATAGAATAACTCCTCCTTTAGCCATTACATCAATAGCTTCATTAATGAGATTTTTATCAGGATTTTCAGAATTTAATTTTAATATTTTCATAAAAATACTACCTTAAACTTCAGATTAGAATATAATATAACTTAACTATCTAAATAATATTAATTACATTTATATTAGTTTTTACATATAATAAAATTATGCTTGATAAATTTAGACCAATAATTAGTTACTATTTAAAACCTATAATTAAAAAATTAGATATAAATCCAAATATAATAACAATAATTTCTCCATTTATAGCAATTATTGCAGCATGTTTTTTTGCTAATAAAAACATATTAATCGGAGCATTATTCATATTATTGAGTGGATTTTTAGATGTTATGGATGGCGCAATAGCAAGATACCATAATAAAACAAGTAAATTTGGAGGATTTTTAGATTCTACAATGGATAGATTTGCTGATGCAATAATTTATATTGGAATAATCTTTGGAGGTTATGCTGACTGGTTCATTGGAATTTTAGCAATCCATTCTGCAATTACAGTTAGTTATGTGAGAGCAAGAGCAGAATCAGAAAATATAAAATGCAATGTAGGAATTGCAGAAAGAGCTGTGAGATTATTAATTTTAGTTTTAGGATCATTTATTGCAGGAATCACAAATATTATTGGATTTCCAAATTCAGATATTATTTTAATAGCAACAATTTACATACTAGTAATATTATCATACTTTACAGTTGGTCAAAGAATTCATCATGTTTATAACGAATTAAAAAAAAAAAAGTAAATAATATTTAAAAAAGGAATATTAAAAAATTAAAAATAAAAATGGAGATAAAAAAATGACAAAAGATCTTGAAAGTCCAGAAAAAATAGCTATAGATATTGCAAAACTTGAAAGAAATTTAAACCAAGTATCTGAAATTACCTTTGAGGGAAAAGAGAAGGAAGTTTATGATAGAGCTATTGATTACTGGAATGATTCCAAATATTATCTTGAAAAGAAAGATATGAGAACTGCTTTTGGATGTATTGAATATAGCCATGGATTATTAGATGCATTAAGAATGATTCATGGAGTGATTTAAACACAATTACAGTAAATTAAATAGATAGATTTATTAAAAACAATATGAATAATAAGAACATTTGTTAAAATAAAGAACATAACAAAATAAAGAATAAATAGTTTAATAAATAATAAAACAATGGAGTTTTTTTTTATGACAGAACAAGAATTTAACTA
>JAKSUF010000241.1 GCA_024409145.1 archaeon
CTTGATTTATTTTTTTATTTTTATAGAAATTTTTATAATCTTATTTTTTAAATATAATATTATTAAATTATAATATTATTAAATTCTAAAAATTATTCTGATTAATATAATGTTATGTTGTGATTATATGCTTTTTAATACTTATGAACCATGGAAATTTGCTTTTTCAATGGAATCTTCTAATTTAGATGAAATTGATTTAGATGTTGAATTTGATAAATCTAATGTTTGGGGAATTATTGGTGTTCCATTTGATAGTACATGTTCTTATCATCATGGATCTCGTTATGGTCCAACTATTATTAGAGAAGCATCTTTTGGTTTTGAACAATATAATGTAGCTTTTGATAAAATTCTTGATGGAGAATTCTATGATTTTGGAGACTTAAATATTGTTCATGGGAATTGTAAAAAAACTACTGATTTACTTAAAGATAGTGTGAATGAGATTATTGAATCAAATATTAAACCTATAATTATTGGTGGAGAACATAGTGTAAGTATTGGCCCTATTAAAGCTTTAGCTGATAAAGAAGATTCTAATGATTTATCTGATATTACTATTATTCATTTAGATGCTCATAGAGATATTATTGATAAGTATATGGGAGAAAAAGAATCTCATGCTACTATTATGCGCAGAGTTTATGATTTAAATCCAAAACAATTAATTCAAATAGGTATTAGGTCATTCTCTGATGAAGAAAAATCATTTGTTGAATCTAAAGATAATATTTCAACATTTTTAGCTAAAGATTTAAACAGTGCATGTGAAGAAAATAATCAATATTATGAATTAATTGAAACTTTATCTAATATTGATGGTAAAGTTTATATTTCTATTGATATGGATGTTATAGATCCAGTATATGCTCCTTCTGTTGGAAATCCTACATTTGGTGGATTAACTCCTGATGATGTGGAAATTATTTTTGAAACTCTATATGATTCTTATGTTGAAGGTAAGGTTGATGTATTAGGTTTTGATATTGTAGAAGTTGCAAGTAATGAATTAGGTGACTCAACAGCTATTTTGGCAGCTAAATTTGTGCATGATTTTTTAACTTTGTTTGCATAAAACCGTAATTATAGTTGCTTATATTTTTGTAGGATATTATCTTTGGTGGTTTTATGGTTGAGTTTAGATTTGCAGAAGAAAAAGATGCATCCTTAATTGTAAATTTTATTAAGGAATTAGCAGATTATGAAGGAATGTTGGATGAAGTAGTTGCTAATGAAGATTTAATTAAAGAATGGATTTTTGAAAAACAAAAAGCAGAGGTTATTTTTGCTTTAGAAGATGGTAAAGAAGTTGGAACTGCATTATTTTTCTATAATTTCTCAACTTTTATGGGGAAATCAGGGATTTATATTGAGGATTTATATGTAAAACCAGAATATCGTGGTAAAGGATATGGTATTGCATTGATTAAGGAATTAGCAAAAATTACTGTTGAAAGAGGTTGTGGAAGGTTAGAATGGGGTTGCTTTGATTTTAATACTTCTAGTATTGAATTTTATCTTTCATTAGGTGCAAAACCTGTTGATGAATGGACTGTTTATCGTGTTAGTGGCGATACTTTAAAAGAACTTTCAGAATAATTTTTATATAAATTTAAATAATATTTTTATATAAATTTAAATAATATTTTTATATAAATTTAAATAATATTTTTATATAAATTTAAATAATATTATAATTATATTTATTATAGTATAATGAATTTTATGTTTAAAAAACTTAAGGAGAATATTGATGTATAAAAGAGAAATAAAATTATCTGGTCATCTTATTGATTCATTAACTCTTCCAAAAACTATGGATATCATTATGGATAATGGTGGTGACTTTGATATACTTGAATTTAATATAGGAAAAAGGAAATCTGATATTAGTACTGCTAAAATTATGGTTTCAGCTGATTCTTCCTCTCTTTTGGATAGGATTTTAGATGAGCTTATTGTACTTGGGGTTTCAATTGCTGAAGCTGAAGAAGTTACATTAGTTCCATCACCTAAAGATAAAGTAGCTCCTGAAGGTTTTTATTCAACAAGCCACCATATAACTCATATCTATTATAAAGGAGAATGGCTTCTTGTAAAAGAAATTGAAATGGATTGTTTAATTGTTGTTGATGGTAATGATGTTTCATGTAAACCAATAGCTGATATTAAACAAGGTGATTTAATTGTTGTTGGTCGTGATGGGGTAAAAATCACTCCTCCTCAAAGAGCAAGAGGTAAACAAGGAGTATTTGAATTTATGAATAGTGAAGTTTCCTCTGAAAAACCAATGATGAGTATTATTAATGAGGTTGCTTCTGAAATTAAAGAAGTTAAAGCTAACGGTGGTAAAATAGCTCTTGTCGGAGGTCCTGCAATTGTACATACTGGTTCTGCAGGAATTGTTGCTAAATTGGTTAAAGAAGGTATTATTGATGTTATCTTTGCAGGTAATGCTTTAGCTACTCATGATATTGAATGTGATCAATTTGGAACTTCTTTAGGAGTTTGTGTTAAAACTGGTGAAGTTATTGCTCATGGTCATACTCATCATATGAGAGCAATTAACAGAATCAATAAATCTGGTTCTATTAAAGCAGCTGTTGAAGATGGGACTTTAAAAAGTGGAATTATGTATGAATGTATTAAGAATGATGTTCCATTTGTTTTAGCAGGTTCTATTCGTGATGATGGTCCTCTTCCAGATGTTATTACTGACACTGCTGAATCCCAAAAATTAATGCGTAAATATGCTCAAGAAGTTGATATGGTTATTATGATTTCTACTATGTTACATTCAATAGCTACTGGTAATCTTTTACCTTCAAGAGTAAAAAGTATCTGTGTAGATATTAATCCATCAACTGTTACAAAATTAGCAGATAGGGGTAGTGCACAAGTTGTAGGTATTGTAACTGATGTTGGTGCATTTTTACCTGTTTTGTATAATGCTTTAAATAATGATTAATTTTTAATCATTTTTTTTATTTTGGGATTGTTTGATTGCTTTATTTTTTTTAGTATTTTTTTATTTTT
>JAKSUF010000242.1 GCA_024409145.1 archaeon
TTAATTTATAATTGGTAAATGCTGATTAATAATATTTTATAATTATTAATTAATTGGTTTTTATGGATTTTATATGGACTTCATATATTGTAACAGAAGGTGATTTTTATTTCAGAAGAAACTATTGAAACTTTAAAAGAAAAGTTACAAGCAAAAGAAGATAAACTCAAAAATCAAGCTACTGAGTTAAATCATTTAACTAATGAAACTATTCCTGAACTTAAAGCAGAAAATAAAAAATTAAAATCTATTAAATCAGAGTTAACTGATGCTTTGGAAGAAAGTACTAAAAAATACTTTAATCAGTTAGAGATCAATGCGGACCTAAGTGATAGTGTAGCTAAAAAAGGAGCAGCACTTCAATTATCAAAAGTACGTATTGAAGAAATTGAAAAATTAGTTTCTGAAATCGAGAAAGAGAATAATGCTAAGTTGGAAGAAGCTGAAGAGAAAATTAAAAAACTTGAAATTAGATTAAGTGAAGGATCTTCTATTAGTCCAGATGTTTTAGATGAAGTTGATAATCTTAAAGAAAAAGTAAGTTCTTTAGAAAATCAATTAAAAGCTAAAGATAATGAGATTAACAAGAAATCTAAGGAATTCAATAATATCCAAAAAGAATATTCTGAATCTGAAAATATTATTAATAGACTTAAAGTTGATGTCGAAAACTTAAAATTATCTATTAAAGAAAAAGAACAAATCATCTCTGATTCTGAAACTTTACGTGGTGAAAAAGCTAAGTTAGAATCTAAACTTAAAGATATTGAAGATAAATTAAGTAATAAAATTAAAGATTATGATAAACTTAGTACTAGTATCAAATCTAAAGAGAAATCTCTCAATTCTCTTAAAGTTAAGAATGAAAAATTGGTTGAAATTGTTAAATCTCAATCTAAAAGAGGATTCTTTGACAGACTTACTAATAAATCTGTAGATATTTCTGATTTAGAAAATTAAAAGTTTATTATAGATTTTACTAAAATTTTTTATTTTTTTATTTCTATTTTCATTTTTAAATTAAATTTTATTTTTCTTATTTTATTAAATTTTATTAATTTTAAATCTTAAAAAAAGTAGTTTATTTAGATATCTAAATATTTAAAAAAAGAAATTATTGGTGTATTAATCACACCAATAATAATTGTATTTATAATTGAAGATTAATTAAGCTTCTTTTCTTAATCTTTTAATGACAAAGTCTTTGTCTAAAGAAAGTAAGAATGAAGCTGCTCTTGGGCCTTGTTTTTGACCAAGAATCATTTTGTAAATAGCTTGGAATGCTTTTTGAGGTTTTAAACCATAAGATTCTAAAACTTCGTACATTGCATCATGTAAATCTTCAGCTTTATTAAATTCGTTTTGCTCTATTAAATCTGCTAAATCTCTTAAGAATGCTTCTTGTTCTTCTGGTAAAGGTAATTTTGGAATACTTTTCTCTTGAACTTGGAATTTAACAAATTTTGGAGCATATTTTTCTAACCAATTAATTACATTATTTACTCTTTCTTGGTATTGTTTAAGTTCTAATTCAGTTAAATCACTAAATTCTTTGTCTTTAAAGCTTTTAGTTAACTGGGAATTTCTTTTTAAAATATCAAATATTTTTTCAAGATCATTTCCTGCAATTTGGTAAGCATTAACTAAGAACCTGTATGGTGGTCTAAATGGTAATGGGGAACCTTCATGGATTTGAGCCATTTCATAGATTTTTTTCCATTTTTTACCTTCTTTTTCTGATGGTGCTTCTTCTTCACCATAGAATACTTTTTCTACTTTATCAAATTGATCCATAAAGTCTAAAAATTGCATTTTAGGTGAGAAATCTTTAGATTTCATTGGTTTACTTCTAAATAAATAATAATTAAGACTTTCTGCAGGGCCAATTTCTAACCATTGTTCTGGGGTAAAGAATACTCCGTGAGATTTACTCATTGCTTCTCCATCTAAAGTAATCCATTCATAGGGTACTGGATAAGGAGCTGGCCAATCATAGATTTCTTCTGAAATTACTTTACCTACATCATAAGATCCACCACTTGCTGCATGATCTTTTCCAAATGGTTCACAAGTAGTTCCAAAGATTTTCCATCTTGCTGCCCATTCTACTCTCCATGTGAGCTTTCCATTTCCTTCTTTAATGTCGGTTTCTCCTTCATGACCACATTGACATTTGTATTTTACGATATCTCCATCGTAATCATATGCTTCTGTTGTATTAACTCTTCCACATTCTTCACAAATTGGGTTATATGGTAACCAATAATCTGGTAATGGTTCTCTTCTGTATTCATCTAAAATAGCTTTAATTTCATTATGTTTATCAAGTGCTATTCTGATGTATTCGTTGTAAACACCTGCTTTATACATTTCGAATCCTGATTTGTGAGTAATTTCAATTCCATAATCATCCATTACTTTAAATAATGGTTTTTCAAAATGTTCTACAAAGTTAGCACAACATCCTTCTGGACATGGAATAGTGGAATAAGGCATACCAAGATATTTATCATAACTTTCAGGAAGTGGGTAAGGTACTTTTCTAAGTGGGTCGTGGTCATCAGCAATCCAAATACTTTCTGCATCTTTTCCTAACTTACGTAATGCTTTTCCAACGGCATTAGCTATAAATACATCACATGAATTTCCAATATGTATTGAACCAGATATAGATGTACCACTTGCAATGACATGTTTTTCAACATCTCTTTCACTTAAATCCTCAGCTATTTTTTCAATCCAATGTTTCATTATTTCACCATAATAATTATGATACCTACTTTCAATTTAATTGATAGTTTCTATAAAGTATGAAAGTAGTAATTGATAAAATTTTTATCCTTATAATATATTTGACACTATTTTTTAAAATTTTATAAGAATCTAATTAGTTCTATAAACTTAAGTTTATCTTTTTAAATTCATAGTTTTTATTTAAGTTTATAGTATGTAATAAAAATTATAAAATAAGTTTTATTATATTATATATTAATCATTATTATATTAAAAACTTATTATTAAATATATATTGCA
>JAKSUF010000243.1 GCA_024409145.1 archaeon
ATATATTAATATAATTATTTTAACAAATATAATATAGTAAATACATAATTCACTAGCATAAAACATAATGCTAAAAATAAAGAAAAATAATAAAAAATACCAAAATTAGTAAGAAATTAAAAAAAGAAAAAAATAAAAAACGAAAATCAAAATTACTATAAAAACTAAAAAAAGAAAAAAGAAAATAAAACTAAAATTAAAATTAAATATCTTTTTTAGATTTGTAATCTTTGATTGCTTCAGTTAATGCATCAGCTGCTAAATTAGAACAATGCATTTTAACAGGAGGTAAACCATCGAGAGCTTCAGCAACATCATTTCTGGAAATTTCAAGAGCTTCATCAACAGTTTTACCATTAGCTATTTCAGTAATCATACTACTAGTTGCAATAGCTGCACCACAACCAAAAGTTTTAAACTTAACATCTTGAATTACTTCATTATCATCAACATCAATATAAATAGTCATTAAGTCACCACAGGTAGGGTTACCTACAGTACCTTCACCACTTGCATTTTCTATAACACCAACATTTCTTGGATTTGAGAAATGATCCATAACTTTATCACTGTATTCCATTTTATCACCAAAACTAATTATTAACCTATTTTATAAAACTAAATTTAAACTATGCATTTTAATGAGAAGTAAATTTAGACTCATCTAATTCCATAGATTCATTTTTTTCATCATCCCATAAAGGAGACATTAATCTTAATCCACTTACAACTTCTTCAAGAGTATCAACAACAACATCAACATCTTCTAATGTATTTTCAGTACCTAAACTTAATCTTAATGACCCATGAATATCTGCATCATCTAAACCTAATGCACTTAAAACATAAGATGCTTTTAATTTTTTAGAAGAACATGCTGAACCAGTAGCTCCATTAATATCATTTGCAGCTAATCTTAATATAAGACCTTCACCTTCAATAGCTGCAAATCTAAAGTTAACATTATTTGGAAGTCTATTCTCCCTATCACCATTAAGATAAGACTCAGGAATTCTTTCCAATACTTTATCAATAAGAGCATCTCTAATTTCAGACAAATACTGAATATTTTTATCCAAATCTTCTCTTGCAATTTCAGCAGCTTTACCTAAACCAACAATTCCAGGAACATTTTCAGTACCAGATCTAATACCTCTTTCTTGACCTCCACCATGAATTAACCTATCTAATTTTACACCTTTTTTAATAAAGATAGCACCAATTCCTTTAGGACCATAAATTTTATGTGAAGAAATAGATAATAAATCAATATTCGCTTTTTTAACATCAACAGGAATCTTACCAACTGATTGAACAGCATCACAATGGAAAATAATATTATTCTCTTTTGCAATTTGACCTATTTCTTCAATAGGTTGTATAGTACCAATCTCATTATTTGCATGCATAACAGATATAAGTATAGTATCTTCACAAATAGCTTCTTTTAAATCATCAATATCAATAATACCATTTTCTTTTACTGGAAGGTAAGTTATTTTAAAACCTTTTTCTTTAAGATATTCACAGGTATCTTTTACAGCAGGATGTTCTATTTCAGTAGTGATAATATGTTTACCCTCATTTCCATTCTTAAAAGCTATTCCTTTTATAGCCATATTATCAGATTCTGTTCCACCACTGGTAAAAATAATCTCATCAACTTCGGCATTAATTAATTTAGCAACCTGTTCTCTAGCTTCAGATATTGCTTTTTTAGCAGACCTACCTAATCCATATAATGTAGAAGGATTTCCAAATTCTTCCATAAAATAAGGCACCATTGCATTAAATACTTCCTCTTTAACTGGAGAAGTAGCAGAATTATCCATATATATCATAAAATTACCTCATTAATTAACCAATTATAAAAATATAAATTGTAAACATAACAATAGTTATAAATTCAACTATAAAAAAATAAAAGATAAAAAATACCTTTTATAATAACTCACAAAAATATAACATAAGTTATATTCTTATAAATAGTTAAGTAAGTATTAATATATAAATGTTTAGATATTTTAAATCTCAATTAAAATCAAATATAAATTTAAAAAAAGATTAAAAAATAAAACTTAGAATATTATACATAATATATCCATAAAAATAAGGAGATAAAAAATAAAAAAAATAGAATAAAAAGAACAAAATAAAAAAAATAGAATAAAAAAAGACATAAATAAAATTATATCCTATTAATATCAAATAATTTAGCTAATTCAAATCATCAATAGCTGCATTAATATGTTTAATATAAACATCCCTAATATCTTGAGATTGAGCTAATCCTTCAACAATACATTCTACATTATAGCCATTATCAACAAACATAGATTTCCAAGAATCTTCTTCATCCCCAGCCATATCATTCTGAGCATGGTCTCCAGCTACAACCATTAATGGTTTTAAGATAATATTCTTATAGTTTCCTTTTTTAATCATTGCTAAAACATCATCAAAAGTAGGTTCAGCTTCAACAGTACCAATATAATAATGATTAAAACCTTTTTCATGTAATTTATCTTGAAGTTTAGTATAAACAATATTAGACTTAGCAGGAGTTCCATGACCCATAAAACATATAGCTGTTTCATCACTAGAACAATCATCTTTAGTTATAGAAGAAATTAAATCTTCAAAATCATCATCAGTGATTAATAAAGGATTACCTACAACTAAACTATCAAATTTATCTTTAAAATCTTCAAGCTCATCTAAAATTTTATAATGATATTCAGTACCATCCATAATATGGGTTGGTTGAATAATTATAGATTTAACACCATCATTAATTGCTCTTTCTAATGCTTCTTTAACATTATCAATTTCTAATCCATCACGTTTTTTCAAAATATTAATTACCATTTGACTAGTAAATGCTCTTCTAACATCATAATCAGAGAATTTACTTTCAATATCTTTTTCAATAGCTCCAATAGTAAGAGATCTATTGTTATTATAGGAAGTTCCAAAACTAACAACTAAAATTACTTTATCACTCATAATATCACCAATATTTATAATCATCAC
>JAKSUF010000244.1 GCA_024409145.1 archaeon
AGTTGTATTATGATTAGAGAAGCAGCAGTTAGTGGAATGTTTTATCAAAATAATGTTAGGTATTTAAGAGAAAGTATAGAGTCTGCATTTATAGATAGATTAGGTGTAGGTTATCTTCCAAAATTATCTCTTGTAAAGAAAAATGAAAATATTAAATCAATTATGGTTCCTCATGCTGGTTATACATATTCTCTTCCTATAGCTAGTCATGCTTATACTAAACTTATAGAAGATGGCTTTCCAGATACATTTGTTATCATTTGTCCTAATCACACTGGATTTGGTGAAGAGGTTTCTGTTTTTAATGAAGGATCTTGGTTAGTTCCTATTGGAAAATGTGTTGTTGATGATGAATTAGCTAATTCTATAATTCATAATTCTAATTTTGCTGTAGCTGATTATTTAGCTCATCAAAGAGAACATGCTATTGAAGTTCAACTTCCTATTTTAAAATATTTTGAAAGTGATTTTAAAATTGTTCCTATTTGTATGATGGACCAATCTCCTGAAGTTGCTATTGATTTATCTAATTCTATTTATGAATCATGTGAAGAATTAGGTAGAAATGTTGCTTTAATTGATAGTACTGATTTATCTCATTTTAGACCTCATGAAATCACACTTAATCTTGATAACTTGTTTTTAAATGAGGTTGCAAGTGGAAATATAGAATCTGTTTATGAAACTATTAAAAATAATTCTATTAGTGTATGTGGATATGGTCCTACTATGGTTGCTATGGAATTTTCTAAAAAATTAGGTTTTAATAATTTTGAAATTTTAAAACATGCTACTAGTGGGGATGTAACTTTAGATTATAATTCTGTTGTAGGTTATGCATCTGGATTTTGGAAATAACTATTTTCATTATTTTTTCATTATTTTTTTTTATTTAGTAATGATTTTATTTTTTAGTTTTTTTTTTTAATTTAGTTTCTTTATGTTTTTATTTTTTATTTTTTAATAATTCCTATTTATTAACATAACTAATTATTTTATTCTTAAAATAGAATTTAATTGATATTATATTTTATTAATAAATATCAGATTTAATAGATATTTATATTCAAATATTTTTTATAATATAATTGATATGAGGAGATTATATGGAATCGGTAGCTACTGCTCCTGGAAAAACTATTTTATTTGGAGAACATTCTGTTGTATATGATGAACCTGCTATTGCAGGTGCAGTTAATAAAAGAGCTAAAATTAAAATTTCTTCAGCTAAAAATAATTATACTACATTTAAGTCATATGATTTAGCTTTTGAAGCAATTTTAGATACAAGAAATAGTTCTTATAAATTAGTACGTGGTAAACCTGGAATTATACGTTATGTTTTAAATGCTTTATCAAAGTTTCATGATCATAGTCCTATAGATATTGAATTAAGTTTAAATTTACCTATAGGTTCTGGTTTAGGTTCTTCTGCTGCTGTTACAGTAGCTACTATTGCTGCGTTATTTGATTATCATGGTACTCCATTTGATAAAGAATATCTTGCAAATTGTGCTCATGGGGTAGAACTTGATGTCCAAGGAATTGCTAGTCCATTAGATACATTAGTTAGTACTTATGGTGGATTAGTTTATTTATCTAGGGAGAAAAAAATTGTTCATTTTGATAATCATCTTGAAGTTCCTTTTGTTATAGGTTTTACAACTAAATATAGTAATACTGGTAAAATGGTTCGTAATGTAAGGTCTTTAAAAGAACGATATCCAGAACTCATTGAACCCATAATTGAAACAATGGGTAAAATAGCTAATGAAGGAAGAGTAGCTATTTTAAAAAATGATGTAGATAAATTAGCTAATTTAATGAATTTTAATCAAGGTTTACTTGATTCTTTAGGAGTTAATACTCAAGAACTTTCTAGAATGGTATATATTGCTCGTAAAAATGGAGCAACTGGTTCTAAAATTACTGGTTCTGGTGGTGGAGGTAGTATGATTGCTTTATGTCCAAATAATCCAGATAAAGTAGCTAATGCTATTAATCGTTTTGATAATACTATAAAAGTTAATTTTTCTAAAGAAGGGATTCTTTTAAATGGTGAAGAGACATTTTATCCAAGATTGTAATTCTAAGATGATTTATATTAAGTGATTTTTATGATTATTTTAAAAATTGGTGGAAGTATATTAACCGAAAAAGATTCTGCAAAAGCAGAAGTTGATTTTGAAAATTTGAATAGAGTTGCAGAAGAAATTAAAGAAGCTTTATTTTCTGAAGATTCTAATTCTTCCTTAGGGAATGAACTTATTTTTGTTCATGGTGCAGGTTCTTTTGGTCACCCTCCTGCTAAAAAACATAGGATTGGTGAACCTTTTGAAGAAGATAAACTTGCTGAAAAAAGATTAGGTTTTGCAGAAATCCAAAATGAAGTGAAGAAATTAAATTCTATTATCTGTGATGTTTTTGTTCAACATGATATTCCTGCTGTTGCAATTCCTCCTTCTTCATTTATAACTACTAATAATAAAAGAGTAGATGAGTTTAATTTAGATTTAATTAAATCATATATTAATGAAGGTTTTGTACCTGTTCTTTATGGTGATGTTGTTCTTGATAAGAAACTTAGAATGGCAGTTATTTCTGGAGATCAAGTAATTCAGCATATTGCAAAATTCATTAAATCAGATAGGATAGTTCTTGGAACTGATGTTGATGGTGTTTATACTAAAAATCCTAAATTACATGATGATGCTATCCATATTGATAAAGTTTCTTCTTTAGAAGATATTGAATTTTTAGAATCTACTACTAATGTAGATGTTACTGGTGGTATGGTTGGTAAAGTTAAAGAACTTTTAGAACTTGCAGATTTAGGAGTTGAATCTGAGATTATTGATGCAAGTGAAGTCGGTGCTATTGCTAAAGCATTAAAAGGTCTTGAAGTTCATGGTACTAAGATTTCTAAATAGATAATCTTAGTTTTTTTATTTCTAGTTTTTTTTATTTCTTATTTTTTGTTTATTTTTTGATTATTTTTTAGTTTTTGTTAGTTTT
>JAKSUF010000245.1 GCA_024409145.1 archaeon
TATAGATTTTAAAATTAATTTATAAAACTTAATTATTTATTAAAATTAATTATTTGATTAAAAATATTAAATTTAAAGATGTGGTTTTTCAATGATTATTGTAGACTCAAATTTATGTAAAGGCTGTGATATTTGTATAATTACATGTCCTAAAGATGTTTATGCAAAATCAGAAAAAGTTAATAAGAAAAATGTTTATGTACCTTATGCTTCAAATGAAGATAACTGTACTTATTGTGGATTATGTGAATTATCTTGTCCTGATCAAGCTATTTATGTGGAGAAAGAGGTGAAATAATGGCTAAAGAAGTATTTGTTCAAGGTAATCAAGCTTGTGCTCTTGGAGCTATTAAAGGTGGTTGTAGATTCTTTGCAGGTTATCCTATTACTCCTTCTACTGAAATTGCAGAAGAAATGTCTAGATTATTACCTAAATATGGTGGATCTTTTGTTCAGATGGAAGATGAGATTGCATCTGCAGGTGCAATTATAGGTGCTTCTTGGAGTGGAATGAAAGCTATGACTGCAACTTCTGGTCCAGGTATTTCTTTAATGCAAGAAAATATTGGTTATGGTTTTATATCAGAAACTCCTATTGTTTTAATTAATGTTCAAAGAGGTTCTCCATCTACTGCTCAACCAACTATGTCTGCTCAAGCTGATATGATGCAAGTACGTTGGGGTTCTCATGGAGATTATGAACCTATTGCTTTATCTCCATCTTCTGTACAAGAGTTCTTTGATTTCACAATTAAAGCTTTTAATTTAGCAGAAGAATATAGAGTGCCTGTAACTGTTCTTGCTGATGAAGTTGTAGGTCATATGAGAGAAAAATTAGTAATTCCTGATGATGTAGAAATTGTTACTCGTAAAAAACCAGAGTTATCTGATGATTATTTGCCATTCGATGCTCCTGAAAATGGAACTACTCCTATGCCTGCTTTTGGTGATGGTTTTAATATTCATGTTACTGGTTTAACTCATGATAAGAAAGGTTATCCTGATACTAATACTCCAGAAACTCATATGGAATTAGTTGGAAGATTATGTGATAAAGTATTAAAAAATAGGGATAAAATCTGTTCTGTTAAAAAGGAATTATGTGATGATGCAGATATTGTTGTTGTATCTTATGGTTCTCCTTATCGTTCTGCTTTAACTGCTGTAACACAAGCAAGAGAAGATGGTTTAAGTGTAGGTTCTCTTAAAATTGATACTCCGTGGCCATTCCCTGATGAGGAAATCGCAGCTATTGCAGAAACTGCAACTGATATTATTGTTTTAGAAATGAATTTAGGACAAATGGTTAATGAAGTTGAAAGAGTAGTAGCTGGTAAAGCAAATGTGCATCTTATTGGTAAGATTGGTGGAGTACTTCATAAACCTGAAGAAATTTTAGCTAAAATTAAGGAGATTAAACAATAAAAAATCAGCATTGATTTGATTAATTTGGAGGTTTTATTATGGGAGATAAAGTTAAACAAGAAAATCCATATAAAAAATATTTGAGAGAAGATAGATTACCTCATATTTTCTGTCCTGGTTGTGGGAATGGTATTGTTATGAATTCATTCTTTAGAGGATTAGAAGGGACTGATATTGATTTTGATAATATTGCTATGGTTTCAGGAATTGGTTGTTCTTCAAGAGTTCCAGGTTATATAAAATGTGATTCTTTACATACTACTCATGGAAGAGCTTTAAGTTTTGCTACTGGTTTAAAAGTAGGTAATCCTAGTTTAGATGTTGTTGTATTTACTGGGGATGGTGATTCTGCATCTATTGGTGGAAATCACTTAATTCATGCTGCAAGAAGAAATATTAATCTTACTGTTATTTGTATTAATAATAATATTTATGGTATGACTGGTGGTCAAATAAGTCCTACTTCTCCTAAAGGTAGTTATGGTACTACTGCTCCTTATGGTTCAAGAGATATTCCATTTAATTTAGCAGAACTCGTTAAAGCAGCAGGTGCATCTTATGTTGCAAGATGGACTACAACTCACCCTATTCAATTATCTAAAGCTATTCAAAAAGGATTAGAAAATGAAGGGTTCTCTTTTATTGAAGTTGTTTCTCAATGTCCTACATATTTTGGACGTAAAAATAAACTTAAAACTCCAACTGCTATGTACCAATTTATTAAAGAAAATAGTATTAATAAAAGAAAAGCAGATAAAATGGATGAATCTGAACTAGAAGGTAAAATTGTTGTTGGTGAATTTGTTAATAAACCACATGCAGAATTATGTAATAATGCAGCAGAATTAGTTAAAGAAAATAGTGATTTACCTTTAGCAATTAAATCTGCATTTGAGGAGTTGGATTAAATGAGGACTGAAGTACGTATTGCTGGATTTGGAGGTCAAGGAGTAATTATGACTGGAATTATTATAGGTAAATCTGCATCTCTTTTTGATGGGATGAATGCTGTTCAAACTCAGTCATATGGTCCTGAAGCTCGTGGTGGGGCTTCAAGATGTGAAGTTGTTATAAGTGATGAGGAAATTCATTATCCAAAAGTTCAAGCTCCTGATATTTTAGTAGCTATGTCTCATGAAGCTTTAATCAAATATTTAGATGATTTAAAAGACAATGGGATTTTAATTATAGATCCTGATATGGTTGATGAAAGCGAAATAGCTGATTTTATCAATGAACATAATATTAATGTTTATCATGCCCCAGCTACTAAGACTGCTACTGATGAAATTGGTCTTAGGATTGTAGCTAATATTGTTATGATGGGCGCTATTGTTAAAGTAACTGGTATTGTGTCTGTTGATGCAGCTAAAAAATCTATATTAGATAGTGTTCCTAAGGGGACTGAAGATAAAAATATACAAGCATTTGAAGCAGGTTATAATTTAGTATAAATTTATAACTTATTAAGAACATAATTATATAATAAGTATAATTTAAATTATGATTTTATTATAATTTTGTTATATGATTATATAATTTCCTACATTTAATTATGATTTATTATAAT
>JAKSUF010000246.1 GCA_024409145.1 archaeon
ATATTATAATATATGTTAAAATTTAGAGTATTGTCTAGCATATGATTATTAATATTAAATTTTAACTGATAGTTTACTATTGTTTTTAATTATTCTCCAATGGAGGGGTATTTATGAAAATTAAAGAATTGATGGGAATGGGTGTCGTTGATTTAAATGCAAATGATGTTGGTAAAATTTCTGATATTGATTTTGATCCGATATCTGGTAAATTAACTACAATTTCTATTTCTTTAAAAAAAGGTATGTTATCAAATGAACATACTGAAATATCTTTTGATGATATTAAAAGTATTGGTGATTATGTTTTGTTAAAAATTGAAATTAATACTGAAAATGAAGAAGATATTGTTAGTGATGAAAACCCTATTAAGAATATTAATGATTAAGTGTGATTGTGGTGACATTATGAGTGCTTGTGATATTAGAGGTCAAAATATAGAAGTTGGAGCACATATTCGTTATTCTGGTACTGGTACTGTAAGTAAAGTATCTGATATTAAAGAAGATGAAGGTAAATTTTGGGTTAAACTTGAAGAAACTGAGTTATGGTATTCTCCTGACTCTTTAGAAGTTATTACAGAGAAAGATTTGATTGATGTGGATAGCTTTGATGATAAGAGAGATATGGTGGATAAATTAAGAGAGTCTCAAGCTGATTTATCTGATTCTCTTAATGATATTCAAGGTTGTGAAGGTGGAGGATAATCCTTCACATTTTTATTCTTATTTTAGATTTTTAGATTCCTTATTTTTTATTTTTACTTTTTTTTAAAATCTTTGGATTTTCTTTAGACTTATTTTTTATAATTTCTTAGATAATTTTTTAATAATTATCTGCAAATTGTTTAATACTCTTAGCTAATTTAGGACCAATTCCTTCTATTTTTTGAAGTTGTTCTTCTGAGTATGGTCTTAAATCTTCTCCAAAGATATCTACAATATTTCTTGCACGTTTTCTTCCTAAACGTTTTACTCCAACTACTAATGGGATAATATCTTCTTTTACACCATAATATAGTCTTGCAGATAAGAAGTCTAAATCTTTTGAAAAATTATATTTTCCTAAAACTTCCATAGTATTTTTTGTAAATTTAATAAGTAATGAAGCTTCATATGCTGCTCTTCTTGTAGATGATGAATAAACATTGTATGCATTTTCTATTTCATATTCATTTCTTTCATTTATCCATTCTATTAAAGATACTGTTGTTGCTTCAGGGTTTCCAATATCTAGTGCAAAGAGTCCAGAACTTGCAAGTTTCTCACGAACAGGATCTTTAGATTTTCTACCTTTGAATGAGATTAATGGTAAATCTGGAGTTTGTGCAAGATGATATATTAATTCATTTGGATCAATATGTTCTGCATTTGTAGCATATTCTTTAATTTTTACTGCAGTTTCAACACTATAATTAGATTTTGCAATTAAATTTCCGAATGGTGTTGTTTTCAATCCTTCGGGAGTTGCTTGAATAATTCTATTTTGAAGTAAGAATTCAAGTGCAGATTCTATTTCAAATTTTAGACTATCTTCTGCAAAAAAACTCATTGAAGGATTACTTGTCATTTGATATCCATAAAAAGTTTTTCTAAAGAAATCTTGTAAGTCTTCGGGTGTTTTTGCGAGAGTTGAAGCTACTTGTGCAATTATTTGTTTAAATACTGCATCTTTGTTTTCAATTAATTTAGAATTAGTTGGTTCAACATCTCCATTTACATATCTTTCTTCTAAATCTATAGCTTCTTCCATAGATTTAGCTATTAAATAGGAGTAACCTGTGTTGTCATATTGGGGTCTTCCTGCTCTTCCAGACATTTGTTCATAATCAAAAACAGGAATAGATTGTGGACCTTGTGATGTCCATCTAGTGTAATCTCTAATAACTACATATTTTGATGGTAAATTCACTCCATACATTAAACTAGGAGTTGCAGCAATCATTAAAATATTCCCATTTCTAAATTCATCTTCAATGATTTCTTTTTGTTCACTAAAAAGACCTGCATGGTGGAATACTGCTCCATTTTCTGCAGCTTCGGCTAATCTTTCACATGTTGAAGTTGGTCTGGATCCTTTTTTTTCAGGAACTTCTAACAATTTTTCAGCTACTTCTTTAAAGTTTTCCTTCTGTTCTGGAGTTATTTTCTTTTTAAGTTTTCCTGATACATATGTAGCTAATGCTTCTGTGAATCTTCTCGTTGAAACAAAACTTAATGCTTGAGAATCATCTTCAATAGCTTTTTCAAGAACTTTAACAATAACATCATTTTTATTTTTTGTATTGAACATCTCAGTATCTAAAACTTCCTTATTTAATGGAACTGGTCTGTAATCATGTTCTACTACTGTAGCATCTAACCATTCTTCAATTTCTCCCATATTTTCAAGTGTTGCAGATAATGCAATTATTCTAAGAGATGGATTTATCATTTTTGCATGTGTTATAGCACATTCGATTGTTGGTCCTCTAGAATATTCTCCGATCATATGGAATTCGTCAATTATGATTGTATCAATCTCTCGTAATACATCCCAAGAAAAACGGGTGATTGCATCAAATGATTCAAAAACCATTACAGATAAATCTGAGGAAGATGGGTGTTTACCTACTTTTATACCATGTTCTTCAAATTTTTTAAATTCTTTTACTTTTTCATTTTGTATAGATATTAATGGTGCAGCATATACTGCTTTTCCACCATCAAGAATAGTTTTAAGTGCAGCCATAATTCCAAGCACTGTTTTACCACTTGCAGTTGGAATTGCAATCACAGTGTTATTTTTATTTTCAAGATATCCTGATTCAATAACTGCTTTTTGAGCAGGATTAAATTCTTTAATGTAAGGATAACAACTGTTAATTATTGTTTTAATATTATTTGGGATGTTTTCCATATTAATCAATTCTTTCTATTTTTTATTTTTCTGAGTTATTGTTTATTTAGATACTAATTAGTTTAATATTTAAAATACTTCTTTTCTAAGAGTATT
>JAKSUF010000247.1 GCA_024409145.1 archaeon
TGCAATTATTGATTAAAGCTGGTTTTTATAATGATGAAGAGATTTTAGAAATTATTGAAGATGAATTCTTTGAAGAGAATGTTTCTTCAGATATTATATCTAGTAGACTCTCTAAAAATTATGAATGTATTGATGGTTTAACCACTGTAGACTGTATTGACTTTAATAAGTTAGAAAATACATTCAATCAGTTATCTGGTCTTAATGATATTGTAACTATTCATAATGCGGGTTATGATCTTGAAGAAGGTATTCAAGATGCTTTTGAACTATTTGTTCATCTTAGAAATAATCAAGAAAATCCTCAAGGATTTTGTTTATACTCCTTAGAAGATGTTGAAATAGCTATTGAAGAAAAATATCTTTCTATTGCTTTTGGAGATTTTGATTTAGATGAGAAAAAAGCTATAAAAATTGGAGAAACTGTGGTTAATGCTCTTAAAGATAATGGTTTTGATATTAATTGGGATGGAACTGTTGATAATCCTATTAAAATCAATCCATTTAACTGGAAAAAAGTATTTTCAGATAAAGAATTTTCTATTGAGGGTGCTCTTGAAGTTTATAATAATTTTCATTAGCTCGTTAAAATAGCTAATTAAAATTTTCTAAATGATAATTTTAAAACTTTATTAATCTTAGTTTTTGTGGTTATATGAATCCTAGAACTTTTAAAATTATAGAAGAGGTTTCAAGTCAAGGTATTTGGTCTTGGTTAGAAATTGATAATTTATCTAACTCTTTATATCTGGAGTTTCAAAATCTTAAATTACTTGAAGATATGGTTATTTGGGGTGATGACTATAATGGAAATTTGGCTATTCGATTTGGAGATAATCTTTCTTTAACTATATTTTATAATAATGTTTCAGATTGTAAATTCTTAAAATTTAAAGAAGATGAACTTGAAGATTTATTCTCTTCAGATATTCAAATAATCGATAAATTAGATTATTTCTATAGGGAATTTTCAAAAGATATTTGTAAACTTAAATTCCAAGATTATGAATACTTGGAAGTATTATCTGTTAATTTTAAAAATAAGAAAGTTTTAATTAAAAGTGATTCTAATGATTATGATTTTTCATTAATTGTTGAATGTGATGATTTAGCTATTGTTGTAGGTGCTAATTTAGTTCATTGTTTTAATGATTCTGAATCTTTAAATGATGATGATATTAAAAGATTATCTAATAAATGGATTTTATATTATTTAGACTATTGGAAGAAAAAAGGAAGTTCTGAAGAATATGCTATGGATTTATTATGTGAAGAATTTCCTTTTGAATTATGATTATATTAAATGGTGATTTTGTGGATATGTTAGAAGAAGGCTATGATTATTCAAAAGTAGCTAAATATTTTTTAGGGGAAATTCCTCATGAACGTGCTATTGAAATAGCTAATTATCCTTTCTTTTGGAATGTTTCAGATGAATTAGCTCCATTTGGAAGTGAAGAAGCTTATATATCTTTTGAAGAATTATGTACTTGGTTAAGAGAACATCCGAAGTCTTCTATTTTTAAATGTTTTGAATGGATTTTAGAATGTTGGGAAATTGAAGTCGATGACTTTAATGATAGTATTTTAGAAGAAAAAAATATTAATAAATTAATTTTAGACCAAGATTTTGATGAAGAATTATTAATGTTAGATGTTGCAATAATAGCTACTGGTTTTGGTCAATTAGTTCTTCAAGGTAAAATTGATAATAATGTTAAAAATATTATTCAATTATCTATTTTAAGACAAATGAATTCTCAAGTTTTAGATGCTTTCTTAGGGGATAATGAACAGTGGAAATATGAAAGATTTAAATATTTGTCTAAATTATTAGATATTCTTGAAGAAGCTTAATCATATAATCTTATTTTTATTAGGATATTCATTATTCTTTTAAAAATTTTAGTTTTCAAGAAGATTATTTTTTCTTTTTAAAATTTTATTTTTAAAAGTAGTTTGTTTATTCTTTAAAATAATTTTATATTTAAATTACAATAATGAATGTGGTTCTATATGGATGATAAAACAAGAATTATTTTAGGAGTTTGCTTTTCTATAGTATTTATATGCTTTGTAATGTGGGCTTCTGAAACATCTGTTGTTGAAGATAATGCTAAGATTTATTCTATAAACAATAGTCTTAATAATTCTAATAGTTCTTTAATGGATTTATTAGATGTTTATATGGATAGTTCCAATAGTTTAAATAATTATAATGGTTCTTTTATTTTTAATAAACTTGGTAATTTCTCTTATAAATCTAAACCTGTAGTTGTTATTGAAGATGGTGCTTTTGTAAAAGATAATATTAATAAAAGCCAATTTAATTCAGGTTTAAATGAGAATGAAAATAATACTAATATTTCTGAATACTTAGAATCTGGAGGATGCTCAGTAATTTCAGGGATTATTCAACAAAAGGCTAATGATTTAACTGAAAATTGTACTAATAATTGGGATAAAGTTAGTGCTTTATTTAATTTTACTAAATCCATCCCATATACTCCTTATTACTCTGGATCTAAATATGGTGCAAGTAATACTTTAAGTGCTGATGCTGCAAATTGTTGTGATCATGCTAATGTTATTGTAGCTCTTTGTAGGTCTGAAGGAATACCTGCAAGATATGTGTCATATGGAGATTGTTATTTCTATGATTACAATTTTAGTATGGGTCATGTTTGGGCTCAAGTTTATTTAAATGGAACTTGGTATTCTGTTGATGCAACAGGTTATAATAATCAAATTGGTAATATTGTTAATTGGAATGTTGAAAAAATAGGTCAAGCTAATCATTCTATTTTTATTTAATCAATATTTTTCTTTTTTTTAGTTATTTTCTTTTAATTGTTTTATTTTTTCTTTTTTCTTTTTTCTAATTGTTGTATTTTTTATTTTTATTTTTTAGTTGGTTTTAATGTTTTATTTAATGAATTTTTTTTATATGTTCTTTGTTTTTACTACTAATATTTTCATGAAATGTTGTAATT
>JAKSUF010000248.1 GCA_024409145.1 archaeon
GAAATAAGTGTTAATAAATTAAACCTTTTTAATATTAGTTAGTATTAACAAAATAAAATAAAAATAGTAAAAAAATACACAATTTTATAAACTTTAAAAACAAAATAAGTTTATATAATAAATAATAATTTATAATCAATATAATGAAAATGAACATATAAAATAAAATATATAAAGGCGATAAATATGAAAGGAATGATTTTAGTTATGGATGGTCTTGGAGGCAGACCTTTAAAAGAACTCAATGGAAAAACAACATTAGAAGCAGCGAAAACTCCAAATATGGACAAAATGGCAGAAAGAGGAATAACTGGTATTATGGACTCAATTGCACCAGGCATCATTCCAGGAAGTGATACTGCACATTTATCTATATTAGGTTATGACCCTTATGAAGTTTACACTGGTAGAGGACCATTTGAAGCTGCAGGTGTAGGAGTAGAAGTTATTCCTGGAGATATTGCTTTTAGATGTAATTTTTCAACTTCAGACGAAAATGGAATAATTACAGATAGACGTGCAGGAAGAGTAAGAGAAGGTACTGACAAAATTGTTGAAACCCTTAATACCATGACTATTGAAGGATATGAAGATGTTAAAATAATCTTTAAAGAATCAACCGGACACAGAGCAGTTTTAGTATTACGTGGTCCAGGATTATCTGGAAACATTAGTGATGCAGACCCTAAAGTTGAAGGAAATAAACCAAAAACTGTAAAAGCTCTTGATGATAGTGAAGAAGCTAAACGAACTGCAGATTTATTAAATAAAGTAGTAGCTAAAACCTATGAAATGATTAAAGACCATCCTGTAAATCTTGAAAGAATTAAAAACAACGAACCTCCAGCAAATATTGTAATTCCACGTGGTGCAGGAGCAGTTCCCGATGTGCCTTCAATAAATGAAAAGTATGAAGTTAATGCAGCGTGTATTGCAGAAACTGGTTTAATAATGGGAATCGGCCGTTTTGCAGGAATGGACATTATTGAAATGGAAGGAGTTACTGGAGGAGTTGACACAAACCTTGAAAATATTAGAGACACAATTATAGACCAAGTAAATAATAGTGATCATGATTTCTTCTTAGTTAATATTGATGGTGCAGATGAAGCAGGACACGATGGAAATATGAAAGAAAAACTCGAATTTATTGAAAAAGTAGATGAAGTTATATTTAGTGAAATTTTAAAACTTGAAGATGTTTACATATTCCTCACTGCAGATCACTCAACCCCAATATCTGTATTGAACCATTCCGGAGATCCAGTCCCAATCATTATTAATGGACCTGAAGTTAGACCAGACGATGTTTGTGAATACAGCGAAGTAGCAGTAGCTAAAGGAGGAATGTGCAGAATCAGAGGTGCAGATGTAATGAACATCCTCATAGATTTAATGGGATATGGACATAAATTTGGAGCTTAAAATAAATAATAAAAAATTATTCCTTATAAAAGAAGGTCATAACATGAGTGAAAAAAAATTATTTGGAACTTCAGGAATTAGAGGATTAATAGAATCTGAAGTTACAACAGATCTTGCATTAAAAGTTGGTAAATCATTAGCAACATATTTAAATAACACAGGAACAGTTGTTTTAGGATATGATACTAGAACTACAAACAAAATGTTAGAACAAGCAATCTGTGCAGGGTTACTTGAAGGCGGAGTAGATGTTATAAAAATAGGAATGGTCCCAACTCCATTAGTAGGATATGCTACAGAAAAACTTAATGCAGATGCAGGAGTTATGATTACTGCATCCCATAATCCTTCACCATATAATGGAATTAAATTATGGAATAAAAATGGAATGGCATATACTGCAGAACAAGAAGCCTCAATAGAAGAAATATATTATGCTAAAGACTTTAAAAAACCACAATGGGACGAGATTGGTTCTGTGAATCATAATGAAGATATTAAGAACATCTATATTAATGATTTATTAAATACAGTAGATATAAAACCTGGACTTAAAGTTGTTATTGATTGTGCTTGTGGTGCAGGGTCTGAAATTTCCCCATTGGTATTTAGAAAAGCTGGTTGTGATGTAATAACCTTAAATTCACAAGCTGATGGATTTTTCCCAGGAAGAAACCCAGAACCTAACGAAGCAAATTTATCCTCACTTATGAAAACTGTCGTTTCAACTGGTGCAGATTTAGGAATAGCTCACGATGGTGATGCAGATAGAATGATTACTGTTGATGAGAAAGGTAATGTTTCTGATTTTGATAAACTTCTTGCACTTATATCTAAGAAATTTGGCGGAACTGTTATAACAACTGTAGATGCAGGGTTATGTATGGATGAATCTATGGAAGAAGTTGGTGGAAAAGTCTTAAGAACCAAAGTAGGAGATGTTAATGTAGCTGAACTTATTCTTGAAGAAGATGCAAACTTTGGTGGAGAACCTTCTGGAACATGGTTACATCCAGATTTCTGTATGTGCCCAGATGGTATTCTATCAGGACTTAGAATGGCAGAAATTGTATCTAAAGAAGGAAAACTTTCTGAACTTCTAGCAAAATTCCCAAATTATCCAAATATTCGTGAAAAAATAGTTTGTTCAAAAGAAGCTAAAATAAAAGTAATGGAAAATATGGAAAATCTCTTAAAAGATGCTTTTGATGACATTAAAGAAATTAATACTATTGACGGTGTTCGTATAAGCTTTGAAGATGGAAGTTGGGTTCTTGTAAGACCATCAGGGACTGAAGATTATGTTAGAATAACCCTTGAAGGAAAAACAGCTGAAAAAGCAGAATATATTAAAGACACTTGTAAAAAGATTATTGAAGACAATATTTAATAACTTAAATATTCTTCAATATTTTTTTATCAGACATCATAACAATTGTTAATATTTTTAAAATACTGATTAAATTATAAGAAATATAGAATAATAAAAAAATGATTAAAAAAAACTAAAAATAAAAATCAAAATAATGAATTAAAAGAATAAAAAAACCTAAAAAAAAGATAAG
>JAKSUF010000249.1 GCA_024409145.1 archaeon
AAATAAAAGGAGAATTACGTATGAAACTTAGTATAATTGATGAAATAGTTGATGACATAATGAACGAAGGCATTGCTGAAGGTAGAATTGAGGGTATTGCTGAAGGTAGGATTGAGGGTATTGAAAATACTAAACTTCAAGTTGCTAAAGATATGTTAAAAGAAGGATATTCTGAAGAAGAAATCATCAAAATTAGTAAAATCACTAGCAAACAATTATTAACTTTATTAAATATTTAATCTTATTAAATATTTTCAAATTTTTACTTTTTTTAATAGTTTAATAGTAAACTATTTTTTCATTCTTAAATAAATTAAAAGTTTATTTAATATACATATTCATAAGGTAAAAACATCCTCACATATCCTTGTCGCGATGAGCGGCGAATTAGGTGGTATGTGGGTTCTTCAATTTTAAATTCTTTTTTTAAATCTATTATTAGTAATATTTATTGTTTAGGTATAGTAAACTATTTATTGTTATTTATTTTTAGAATAAATGGTTTTTAGTTAATTATTTAAACTATTACTTATAAATTAGTCTTTAATGATTTAAAGAGGTGAAATTATGGCAAGACCTATCGAACCAACCCCAACACTAAAAGGTGAAGATGCAAAAGCATTTCTAAAGAAAATGTCAGAACCCCCTTCAAAAAAAGAACTTGAAGCAAAAAAGAGATTAGAATCGATTAAACGAAGTGTTTACTTCTAACATGTTCTTATTTTTTAAAGTTATTTATTTTTTTATTTCTTTATTTCTTTATTTTTTTTATTTTTTTATTTTTTTTTTTACCCTATCTAATGGATTATCATTTTTAATGAATGTACTGATTTTTTAGTTTGATAATTAATTAATATGCTCTATTTTTTGTGGTGAAATTTATAAAATAAATGTGGTGCAAAATGTAAAATTCTTGTGGTGACATTTATAACATAAATTATCTACACAAGCTCATATTTAACTCTTATATTTCATAAAATATTTAGAAAAAAGTAAATAGTTCATTTCTATAGATAGTACTATATAGTATATAATAAAAATTGTGGAGATATTCTATGGAAGAACTTAGAAAAGAAATAATTAAATTCCAAACTGAAAGAGACTGGAAAAAATTCCACACACCTGAAAACCTTGCCAAATCAATATCAATTGAAGCAGCTGAATTGTTAGAACACTTTCAATGGCAAAAAGAATATGATATAAATGAAGTTGCAGATGAATTAGCAGACGTATTAAACTACTGTATACTCATGGCAGACGCCCTAAACCTAAACATAAAAGAAATAGTATTAAACAAAATGGAGAAAAATGCAATTAAATATCCTCCTAAGAAGTAAACTATTCTTTTAATTAATTATTTCTTTTTTTATTTTCATGTATCTTATGTTTTGATAATTTAATAATTTTTCTAGCTATGAGGGTTATTTATATATTTTTAAGATAACTAGATAAGATATCTTTTTGAAGATAATAAATCTAGTTATCTGTTTATTATTACAACTTACTCTGTTTATTTTATTTTTTATTTTTATAATATGGGCTTAAATTAATAAATAATTTATTTAAATCTTTATTCTCTTCTAAATTGTTATCAAAAATATATTCTAATAATTCTTCTTGTCTTGCTTGACCTAAGGTTAATCTGTAAAGAGATAATATTTTAATTAATCTTTCGTATTTTTTCTCGTCTAAACTGAAGGGATACATAGGAACGATTCTTTCTATTTTAATCATATCCTCACTTTCTTTTAATCCCCAAAATGGAATTAAATCAGAACATTTATTATCTTTTTCAGTGTTTGATGCTTCATTTAACATTTCTTTCCAAATATCTTTTTTAAATGAAATATTTCCATATCTTTTAGCTATATTTTGACGAATAGCTAAACATTCAAATCTATTTATTCTTCCTTCTCTTTGTTCTAAATCAATTGGATTTGAGGGTAAATTCCAATGAACAATTCTTCTACAATAATTGTGGAAGTCTAATCCTTCTTGCCCAATTGAAGTTGAAGCTAAAACAAATGGTCTAAATGGTGAATTAAATGCATCTCTAACAGATTTTTTCCTATCTATGTCTTGTTCATCACCTTTACCTTTTGTAAATGAAACAGCAAAATGAGTCCTTAAATGTTTAGTATTTTTATCTCCTGTAGTAACTCTTTTAGAAAAGAACGGATATGTGTCATAATCATATGCTGTAGACCTAAGTTCCATAGAATCAATTAATTTATTATAAATGTTACAAATTCTTTTATCATTATTTTTATCTAAACCATTGGATAATAAATGAATAAATTCATCAAACATAGCCTGTATATTTCCTTGTTTAGAATATTTTAATGCTTTTTTCCAATAAGGAACTTTAGATTTGGATTTATAACTTAATTCAACTATGCTCATTGATTGTATTTGTCCCATATACTTCATAAAACTTCTAGATGGTCTAATTGCTAGTTTTCTTAATTTATCATTTTCAATTTGACTTTCTTTTTTAAATGATCTATAAATACAATTTGCAGGAGATGCAATTGCAATATTTGATAAAATATTGATTAAATCTGCTGGTTTTTTACCTAACTTTTCTTTTTTATTGTAAATATTATCAAATGTCTTTTTTAAAGTATTTATATGTTTAATAAATTGATTATAATCCTCACGTGTTCTATCAACATATTCCTCAATATTTTCAAACCAATTATTCACTAAATCCTTTGAAATTAAACTATCTAATAATAATGGTGCTATATAATACCATCTATAATCATCACGATTTGTTTTTTCGTAATATTTATCTTCTATTATTTTTAATTTATCATTAATTTTAGATTTAATTTCTTTTTCTATTTCTCTTAATGTTAGATTTCTATTTAAACAATCTATTGGGTTATAAGTTTCTGATAAGAATTCAGATGCATATACTAATCCAAGTAAATTCATGGTTCTTGGTTTTTCTTTATCTGATTCAAATCTCATTCTACTTCT
>JAKSUF010000025.1 GCA_024409145.1 archaeon
TAATAAAATAAAAATTAAAATCTAATGATTCAATATCCAATCATAACATCGTTTACAGTTATTTTTATCAGTATATTTGAAGAAATTATCCACCCTTTCCTTATATTTATCTTCCATTTGACAATTATCTTCTAAGTAATTTATTATTTTATCTATAAGCTCATCCTCAGATTTAATTACATCACCAAAACCCATAGTATCATAATCAAAATAACCATTATCAGAATCAAAGTGATAATCCTTAGCATATTGATAATAAATAACTGGTTTTTTAAGATATGAAAAATCAAAGAAAACAGAAGAATAATCTGTAATTAATAAACTAGATTCATTAAATATTTCTTGATATTTCTTTTTATCTGAATCAATAGTAATATACTCATTTTTGTCAAATAAATCTATAAATTCATATAATCTAGGATGTACTTTAAATAATATTTCATATCCCTTCTCTTGAGCTATTGTAATTAGTTTAGAATTATTTATTAAGTTATTCCATCTTAAAAAATACTCTGATTTTAAAAGATCATCAGAGGTTTTAAAATAATTTCTCCATGAAGGCATTATAACTATTTGTTTTTTATAATGTTTATTATCTAAGTTATCATAACGTGGAAATCCTAAAGTTTTGATAATATCAACATCATAATTATATCCTTCATCTAAAAATGAATCACTTTCCAAATCTGAAGAAGCAACAATAAGAGATAAATTCATATTATACTTCTTAAGCCAATAAGAAACATTATCTTTAGTAATACCATGTTGTAAAAAATACTTTCTCAAAGTAACAAACCCACAAATTCTCCGATTCTTAAAAAAAGGATTTACAATCCAATCATCTGGATGAGAAGATATAATTTTACTTGCAAAAAGATAAAGGAATTTATGTTTAATAGATCCAAATGCTATAACATTTTTATTAATTTTTTTAAGTCTATTAAAATCAACAGAGGTTTTATTTAAAATAAAATATTTTCTGATATTATCATCTTTTTTAACACTATACTTAAACAAATGTTCTGCATTATCATCAGCTAAATCTTGTCTATCCATAAATAACCAAATATTATTTTTAATAAATGGATAAGAGAATAGATAAATTAAAATATAAAAAGCCATTGATAAACTTTTAGTATCTGCAGAAAGAACTTTTAGAATAGACTTTAAAGATAATTTAAATAATTTAGAATAAGAATAATTTAAGATATAAAACCTATTATTATCAAAAATTATAATCTTAGAATCTTTAACAAAATAGTTAACTAGTTCATTAATATTACAATGCCATTGAAATTTAAGGTTAGGTCTTAAAACAACTCGTTTATCCTCTTCATTATAAATTATTTTGAGAGAAATACTACCTATATTTTTATCAGAACATGGAATCTTTAAATCAAAATTATAAACAAATTTCCAATCTACAGATAAAAATTTCCTCGGAGAACTACGTTTATCATCTAAATATTTAGTAGCTTTTCCTTCAAAAACTTCTTTAACTCCATTAGACTTTTTTTCTGCAATAACTTGAAGATATTTATCATCACAAACACTAACGAAAGAACCTGAAATATTTAAAAAATCATTATTTAACTCAACAAAATCTAAATGGATTTTATGATATTCTAAACGATTAATATTATATTCACCAGATTTTAAATGAACTTTATGTTTTTTAGGATTTATTATAGTATGAAAATCATTTCGTTTTTTATATATTAAAAAATTTTTAGCTTCTTTAAATACAGATTTATGTTTAATGATTACATCATCACCAATATAATTTAATATATTCATAAACCAATCCCAAAATTCTTTAGTCTCAGATTTATCAAAAGAATTAGGTAATTCTGGGATTTTAACTAACCATTGTAAACCATAACAAATAACAGATTGAATAAATCTAGGAACAGAATCATACATCTCAAGAGAGTAATCTAAAAGAAATTTTAAATATTGAAGTTTGGATTTAAAAAATTTTTCATCGTTTATAACATCTAAGGTAGAATTTTTTGAAAATCTCTTCCTATATAAATAGTGAGCCTTTTTATCATAACCAATTAGACCATATTTTCTAGTTTCAAGTAATATTTTATTAATAAATAAAACATCTTCCCCATTAATTAAATCCTCATTAAATTCACGATTTTTAATAGATTCCTTCTTTATAAATGAAGAAGCTGCAGATAACTGAATATCAAAAATATCATTATTTAAATTAACAATTTTATTATCCGAATCAAATTTATTATTTAATGGATGATTACCCTCTAAACGATCAAAGAATAATATAGGAATTGAAATCAAGTCAATATCATCATGTGTTTTAAAAAGATTATATACTTCCTTTAAAGTATCTTTAGAAAATTTATCATCAGGGTCTAAAAAATTAACATATTGTCCTTCAACATGCTTTAATCCCAAATTACGTGCACTAGATATGCCTCCATTTTCTTTAGATAAAACACGGATATTATTAGGATAATCATATTGATATTTTAAAGCAATATCTTTAGAACTATCTGTACTTCCATCATCAACTAATATAAGTTGGACTTTATTAAAATCTAAAGTTTGACTAATTACAGATTCAATAGCTTCTTCAATATACTCTTCAACATTATAAACAGGCATGACAATTGAAAAAATAAAATTAGACATAATAATTCCTCCCTAAGCATTTATCTAAAGCATAATAATGTTATATTAAATTATATCTTATTATATATAATTATTAATTAAAATAATTTATCAGGTACATTTATTTTTTATAAAACAATCATCAATATCAATAAGCAGTAGTTAACAATCTATAAATACTACTCGTTTAACCTCAATATATTATTAATATTTAATTATAAATAAATAATAGAATTAATATAAATAATATATTATATAAGATATGGAGAATCAAAAATGATCCCTAAAGTAATGATAATTCTTGGAAGTGCTTCTGATAAAGATATAGCTTTAAAATCAATTAAAATATTAGAAAAACTTCAGATTCCTTATTCAATCAAAGTTGCATCTGCACATAGGACCCATGATAAAGTCAAACATCTCATTATAGATGCAACAAATCAAGGTGTAGAAGTATTTATAGGAATTGCTGGACTTGCAGCACACTTACCTGGAGCAATAGCAGCATATACCCACAGACCTGTGATAGGTGTCCCAGTAAAAGGTGCTATAGAAGGTCTTGATTCATTATATTCATGTGCACAAATGCCATTCCCAACTCCGGTCTTAACTGTTGGAGTTGGCCGTGGCGATAATGCTGCAATTCTCGCAGGAGAAATAATTGCAAGTCATGATGAAAAAATTGCATCAAATATTTCAAAACTTAGAGTTGAGTATCAAGAAAAAGTTGAAAAAGGCGAAGAAGAACTTCTTAAAGATTTAGATGGAGAATATCTCCAAAAAGATTTCTTAACTGATAGAAATTATGAAAAAGTTAAATTTGAAGAAGCAGATGATACTCCAGATGTTATGATTCTTGCTGGAAGTTATTCTGATATGGAAATAGCTAAAGAAGCAGCTATTTTACTTGAAAGAATGGAAGTTAATTATAAACTTGATTATATTTCACCAATTAGACATGCAAGAGACTTTGAAGCATATATGAGTAAAAGAGCTAATACTAAAATATTTATAGCTATTAGCGGATTATCTGCACTTGTAGCAGGGTCTGTCGTTGCTTTAAGTGAAAAACCAGTAATTGGTGTTCCATGTTCTAATAAATTAAATGGTCAAGATGCATTACTTACTATGGCGAATATGCCTCCAGGAGTACCAATTGGAACTGTTGGAATTGATAATGGTAGAAACGCAGCAATATCCGCTGCAGAAATACTTGCAATCTCAGATGAAAAAATAGAAACTAATTTAAAATGGATTAAAAATAAAACAGCAGACTTATAATAATTAAAATTCCACTATATAGAACATGATGAAAAGGTGTAAAAATGAAAGATTTAAAAGTTATTCAAATTGATGATGAGATAAGTACTGAATATGAAGCTGCAAAAGTACTTAGAGAATATCCTAAGGATACTGTAATGTTAACTAATTTAAAAGGATTTGACATACCAGTTGTATCTGGAATATGTAATACTAGAGAAAAAATAGCAAAATCATTAAATTGTGAAGTTAGTGAAATAACTGCTAAAGTAATTGATGGAATGAACAATCCTCAAAAAGTAAGTAATTTTATTGATTTAAAAGACGAATACACTAGTAAAAGAGCAAATCTTGAAAAAATTCCTATTTTAACCCATTACAAACGTGATGGTGGTGCATATATAACTGCAGGTGTTGTTTTTGCACGTGACCCGGAAACTGGAGTACAAAATGCATCAATTCATAGAATGATGGTTATTGATAAAAATCATTTAGCTATTCGTTTAGTACCAAGAAACTTATACACCTACTTTAAAAAAGCAGAAGAAATGAAAAAAGATTTAGATATAGCAATAGCTATTGGAATGGATCCTTCCACTTTACTTGCAAGTACTACCTCAATACCAATTGATGCAGATGAAATGGAAGTAGCTAATGCTTTTAAAGATGGAGAACTTACTTTAGTAAATTGTAATCATGGTTTAAAAGTACCAGATGCGGATATTATATTAGAAGGTAAATTATTAGCTGGAGAAAGAGCTAAAGAAGGACCATTTGTAGATTTAACTGACACTTATGATTTAATACGTGACGAACCAGTTATAAAATTAAGTAAAATGCACTTTAAAGAAAATGCAATGTATCATGCAATTTTACCAGCAGGATTTGAACACAAATTATTACAAGGCCTTCCACAAGAACCAAGAATATTTAATGCAGTTAAAAATACTGTCCCAACATTACAAAATGTTGTTTTAACTGAAGGAGGTTGTTGTTGGTTACATGCAGCAGTTTCAATTAAAAAACAAACCCAAGGTGATGGTAAAAACGTTATTATGGCTGCACTTGCTGCACATCCATCTTTAAAACATGTTGTAGTTGTAGATGAAGATGTTGATATTTTTGATCCACAAGATATTGAATATGCAATAGCTACAAGAGTTAAAGGTGACGAGGATATCATCATAATACCTAAAGCAAGAGGTTCCTCACTTGATCCTGTTGCATCAGAAACAGATGGAACAACTACAAAAGTAGGAATTGATGCAACCAAATCCATTTTAGAACCACACAAGTTCGAACGAGTAAGTTTTAGTGAATAAGTGAGTATATGCCTATGTCTATTAAAAATCCAAAAATAAGTGTTATAATTCCAGTATATAACACAGAAAATTACCTTGAAGAGTGTTTAGATAGTATATTAAATCAAACATTTAAGGAATTTGAAGTAATATGTATAGAAGATAAATCAACCGACAACTCTGCAAATATTTTAAAAGATTATGCTGAAAAAGATGAAAGAGTAAAAATAATATTCAATGAAGAGAATATTGGTCAAGCAGAGTCTAGAAATAAAGGAATTGAAGAAGCATGCGGAGAATATATATCTTTTATAGATTCCGATGATAAAATAGACTTAGAAGCATATGAAAAATTATATAACTTTTCTAAAGAATCTAATCAGGATTTAATTTTATTTGATACTGTAAGATATGGAGATAAAGGAGAAATTTGGCCAAGTACCCTCCATATCAAATCCATCCAAGGGGAAAAAATCGAAAAAACTAATATTTTAAAACATGAAGAATTTATTTATGACACAGGTCCATGGAATAAATTAATTAAAACAAGTTTTTTAAAAAATAGTAATATTCGATTTATAAATAAATTATATGAAGACCTATTATTTTCTATGGAATTATTCATATCTACTAATTCAGTAGGAGTCTATCCCGAAGTAAAATATTATTGGAGAAAACGTAGAAATAAGCTAAATAAGTCGGTTACTCAAGACAGAACAAATATTAAGAATATTAAAGATAGACTATTTATAATAAAAGAAATATGGAATTTATTTGATTCCTCAGAAAAATATAAATGTCTTCTTAATCCATACTATTGTAAATTACTCGATATAGATTTTAGAGTATATATCAACCAAATAGACAAAGGGGATGAAGAATATAGACACTTAATATTAAATGAAATTAAGCCTATGTTAAAAGAAATTCCTGAAGAAGCCTTTGAATGCTTAAATTCACAGGAAAAACTTAGATATGAACTTTTAATAAAAGAAGATATTGAAAATTTAATTTATATAATAGAACAAGAAAAAGAAAATAGAAAATTAGAAAAAAGGAATGAAAAATTAGATAAAAAAAATAAAAAACTAAAAAGAGAAATAAAAGATATTAAATCAACGAAAGGTTGGTTTAAATATAAAAAAGATAATGTTTATAAAAGATTAGTTAAGTGATTAATATGAAGATAGGGGTTATAGGAGCAGGATCCTTTGGAACTGCAATAAGTCAAACAGTATCTAATAACACTAATGATAATGTTTTATTATATTTAAGAAGAGAAAATTTAGCTGAAGAGATAAACCGTACACATATTAATACAGAATATTATCCAAATACAAAGTTAAATGAGAATATAATTGCAACTACTAATCTAAATGACTTAAGTACATGTAAAATTATATTTTTATCTATTCCTTCTTCTGCATTTAGGTCTACTCTTAGTCAATTAAAAGAAATAATTAATGAAGATACTATATTAGTTACTACTGCAAAAGGAATTGAATATCCTTCACTTAAAACAATGGGAAATTTAATTGAAGAATACTTTGATGACCAATATGTAGCATTATCCGGTCCAAACTTTGCATCTGAAATCATTCTTAACTTACCTACTGTTTTTAATATAGCTTCAAAAAATAGAGAAAATTCAGAAAAAGTCAAATCTGTAATCGAAACAAACCAATTTAAAGTAAAAATACTTGATGATGTAATTGGACTTGAATTATGTGGAGTTATTAAAAATATTAATGCAATAGCTAATGGTATTTGTGAAGGTATGAACATTAATGAAAATGCAAGATTTGGAGTTTTAACCAAAGGTTTTACAGACACAGTAAATATCATTGAAGGAGTAGGTGGAAAAGCATCTACAGTTAAAGAATACTGCGGATTTGGAGATCTTGTATTAACATCAACTTCAACTGAAAGTAGAAATCATACTTTAGGTATGCTTTATGGCCAACGTATAATTGTTGACGAAAAAGCAAGTGGAATTGTTTTTGAAGGTAAAAACTCAATTATGGCAACTAAATCTATTTGTGAAAAATATAATATAGATAGTCTAATTGTTGATTTTGTTTATGATGTAATAGCAAAACAAATCCCTCCAAAAATAGCATTTGAGAATCTTTGGAAAAATATAGAATAAAAAATATTTAAGAATTTATATATTAACAAATAATAAATAGAATAAAAATAAAATAAAATAAAAATAAAATAAACTAGCAATAATAGTAATAATAACATAATATTAATAATAGCAATAAAGAGGTTAAAAAAATGATTGGTGTAATACTTGCTGCAGGAATGGGAACTAGACTCAGACCACTTACTGATGAAATTCCAAAAGCTTTACTTGAAATAAATGATATTACTTTACTTGAAAGAATGATTAAACACTGTATGAATGCAGATATTAAAAAATTCATCGTGATTTGTGGATATTACAAAGAAAAAGTAATTGAGTTATGTCCTAAATTAGCTGAAAAATATGATATTGAAATCACTACTCTTGCAAATGAAAAATTTGAAGTAACTAATACATCTGTGTCTACCATCATTGCAAGTGAAAAAATTGATGAAGATTTTATTCTTGTAAATGGAGACAATGTTGTTGATGGAAAAATCATTGAAAAAATAGCTAAATGTCCAAATACTGGAATGATTATTGATAATTATAAAACATTAAATGAAGAATCTTTCAAATTAATAATTGCTAATAAAACATTAAATGAAGATGAAACAATAGCTAGTGGAGAAATTGAAGCTATTGGGAAAGGATTAGACATTCCATCTTCATCTGGTGAATTCATTGGAGTAAGTAAAGTAGTTAAGGAAGATATTCCTAAATTCAATGAGATATTAAATAAATTAATAGAAGAAGACCCTCAAAATTACTATGATTTTGCATATGAAGAATTAAGTAAAATAAGCAAAATTGACTTTGTACTTACAAACGGTCTTCAATGGACTGAAATCGATGACCATATAGACTGGGAAAATGCTAATAAATTAGTTAAAGAATTAGAAGAATAAATACAGAGTTAATATCTAATTACTTAATTTATATTTATTTTATTTAATCTACTAAATTACCTAATTAGCTAAGTAAAAATAAATAAGGTTAAACATGTCACTAAAATCAAAAATATTTAATATAGTTAAAAAAGGATTATTTGGAATATACCATTTAGGTTCAAATTTTATTCCTATAAAAAAGAACACTATCATGTTTGAATCAAGTAATGGCCGTAATTATACTGGAAATCCAAGATACATTTATGAAGAAATTCTAAATCAAAATTTAGAAAATGAATTTAATTGTATTTGGGTTTTTCAAGACACTTCCACTAAAATTCCTGGAAATGCTATTAAAGTAAAAAGATCTAGATTTAAATACTTATTTTATTCATTGAGAAGTGAATTTTGGATTTTTGATTCAAGACATCAATATTACCTTAAAAAAAAGAAAAACACCAAATATATTCAAACTTGGCATGGTACTGCTTTAAAAAAGTTAGGATTAGATATGGATTACCTTAATATGAGTGGTAATACCAATATTGAAAAGTATAGATATGAATTTAAGAAAAATACTTCAATATGGGATTATTTAATATCACAGAACGAATATTCTAATAAAATATTCAAAAGTGCTTTTGATTTTAAAGGAGAATTTTTAGAAATAGGATATCCTCGTAATGATATTTTAATAAATAATAATGATGAGGAATCAATTAATAAAATCAAAGATAAACTTAATATTCCTAAAGATAAGAAAATAATTCTTTATGCACCAACTTGGAGAGATAATGAATATCATCAAAGAGGAGAATATAAATTTGCAACTGAAATGAACTTTGATGAAATGAATAAAGAACTCTCTGATGAATATTTCTTAATAGTTAAATACCACTATCTGGTTAAAGATGATATGGATTGGACAAAATATAAAGATTTTATTATAGAATGTGATGCAGATTGGGATATTCAAGAACTTTATCTTATTTCAGATATGATGATTACAGATTATTCCTCTGTTATGTTTGATTATGCAATACTTAAAAGACCTATGATTTTTTATACTTATGATTTAGAAAACTATAAAAATAATCTTAGAGACTTCTATTTTGACATGTTTGAAGAAGTTCCAGGCCCTATAATTAAAAAAAGTCAAAATTTAACAGAATATATCAAAAATTTTGATATTAATCAATACAACAGAGAATATAAAGAAAAATATAATAAATTTAATGAAAAATTTAACCAATTTGATAAAGGAACTGCATCTAAGCAAGTTATTGAGTTAATGTTAAATAAATAAACACAATACATAATTTGAATAAAAATAATATAAATAAAAATATAAGTAATTAAATATTTATCAAAGGTGAGTCCATGACATTTATAAGTATAATAATTCCATTTAACCATAGAAAAAGGTATTTAGAAGAGTGTTTAGACAGTTTAATGGAACAAAATATTGATGATGGAGAAGTTATTCTTATCTTAAATAGAAATGCAACCCAAGCAGATAAAGAACCACTTGATGATTTAATGGAAAAATATACTAAATTAAACATTAAAGTAAAAGAGTTTGATAATGAGATTGGAGTAGCTAAAGCAAGGAACATTGGGTTAGAATTAGCTACAGGAAAATACGTTTATTTCATCGATGCCGATGATTATATTTACTCAAATGGACTTGCTAAATTAATAGAAATTGCAAAAAAAACTGATGCAGATTTTATAAATGGACATAGACTTCAAACATCATATGTTAAAGAAAGATTTGAAGAAATGCTTCAAAATAGAAATAATGAAACTGCTAAGAAAGGTAAAAAAACAGATACAGAATTCAGTATTAATTTAATTGTAGATCAAAAAAGTAGAAGTCAAGATAATATTTTAACTGTTTTACATGCTCTTATTAAAAGAGAAATTATTATTGAAAACAATTTAGAATTTGATGAAGAAAAAGAAGCATATATTGATTATCCATTTATTTTAGATTTATTACAATATATTAAGACATTTAAAGGTGTGGAAAATGCTTTATATGGTAAAAGAATAAGTGATAATCCAATAGATGAACCTAATTTAAATCAAATGATTGAAGAAAGATTCCCATTATTTATTCAAGAATATAATGATGAATTAGATTATATTAATAAACATCCAAATGAAGAAAATTATATAATTTTAAAGAAAGAAATTAAAGCTAAAATGTTAAGATATTATATAAAAAGATTTTCAATGCAATATAGAAGTAATTGGGATGAAAAATGGACAACAAGTTATCTTAATGAGATGAGTGAAATAGCTAAAACATTTGAAAATATTCCATGGTATTATAAAAAGGAAATTAATGCTTTAAAATCTAAAGATAAAAAAGCTCTAAAAAAATGGATTAATATAAGATTAGGAAAAAATAAAGCTAAACAAATTATAAAAGAACCATGGAGATTTGATACTACTCTATATTATAATGTTTACAATAAACAAGAAATAAAAGAAAATCAAATCATATTTGAAAGTTTTAGAGGAGATTATTATTCAGATAGTCCAAAATATATTTATGAATACTTATATAAACATTTTAGTGACAAATTTGAATTTGTTTGGGTTATAAATGACAAAAACACAAAAATTCCAGGAAATCCTAAGAAAGTAAAAAGATTTTCAAGAGAATTTTATAAAGAATTAGCTGTTTCTAAATATTGGGTTATTAATGGAAGACAAGCTGCAAGATTAAAAAAGAGACCAGAACAAATTATTGTATCAACTTGGCATGGAACTCCTCTTAAAAAATTAGGATTAGATATTGATAATATTTATTCTGGAAGTCCTCAAATTAAGAAAATTTATGCTAAAAATGCAAGTGAATGGGAATACTTAATTTCACCAAATGAATACACTTCAAATATTCTTAAAAGATGTTTTGCTTATGAAAAAGATATTCATTTAACTGGTTACCCAAGGAATGATATATTATACAATGCTACAGAAGAAACTGTAGATAAAATAAAAGAAAAACTAAATTTAGATAAAAATAAAAAAATCATTCTTTATGCTCCAACTTGGAGAGATGATGAATTTTATGAGAAAGGACAGTACAAATTCTCATTAAAATTAAATTTAGATAAATTAAAAGAATCTCTTGGAGAAGAATATATTTTACTTGTTAGAACACATTATTTCATTGCAGATAAACTTGATTTAAGTGATTATAAAGGATTTGCAGTAGATGTAAGTAGATATGATGATATTGCAGAATTATATCTTATATCAGATATCCTCATAACTGACTACTCATCAGTATTCTTTGACTTTGCTAACCTTAGAAGACCTATACTTTTCTATACTTATGATTTAGACAAATACCAAAATATGCTTAGAGGATTTTATATTGATATCCATACAGAAGTTCCAGGCCCTCTTGTATTTACAACAGAAGAAATTATTGATAAAATAAAAAATATTGATAAACTTAATGAAGAATACAAAGAAAGATACGATGAATTTTATGAAAGATTCTGTAGTGTTGATGATGGAAATGCTTCAAAACGTATTGTAGAAAAAGTATGGACATGAATCATATATTAAACTAAAATCAGTATATTAAATGAACTAAAATCTGAATTAAACATAAAAACTAAAAA
>JAKSUF010000250.1 GCA_024409145.1 archaeon
AAAATAAGAAGAACATTTATTTATTATATATTTAAAAAGAAAAATTAAAAAAGAATAAAAAAAGAATAAAAAAATTAATTTTAAATTAAATTATTTATTTTTTCTTAATTTAAGTATAACTAGTTCACTATCAGTTCCCCATCTCATAGGATAATCCATTGAACCTACTCCAGTTGTAACATGTAAATAATGATCTTTTAGAGTTCCAAAATTATTTTTAAAAAGACCCATATTATAACCAAATATTAATTTACAAAACCATGTAGCCGGATAAAATTGTCCCCCATGAGTATGACCAGATAATTGAATATCAAAACCTATTTTAGAAAATTCTTCCCACCTACTAGGAACATGATAAACAATAATATTCCCACTATCCTCTTTAATAGAGTCTTTAAGTTTATTATAACTAACTTCTTCAATATCTCCAAAACTGAAAGTTACACCAAAAATATTCAAAGATTTAAATTCAATACAATCATTATCTAAAATGATCAATCCTGCTTTTTTAGCTGCTTTATAAACATTATCAATTCCAGGATAGAAATCATGATTTCCAGCAGTGAATATAATAGGCATACTTACATCTTTAAATGCTAAAAAATCATCTTCATCAACACAAGAAGAACCATCAGCCAAATCTCCAGAAATAATAGCTATATCACATACATCAGATAACTCATTTAATTTATTAGCTATTTGAGAGATTATTTTCCTATGTCTTATTGAACCAAAATGCACATCTGAAAAGTGGACAATATTTACATCTTCCTTAATATGATCTAATCTAATGACCTTCTCTTTAACAATTAATTTATGAGAATGATAAAAATTATATATTCCTAAAACAGGAACAATAGCTAAAATAATTAAGATATGTTCATAAGATAAATTAACAAATGATTTAAGAACATAAATAACTACTGTATCCATTACTAAAAATAGAAAAGACCATTTCCATAATCCATTAATAGTGCTTGCTATACGACCACCAATAGTTGATTTCTTCTCTTCACACAACATAGGAACAATTTCAAATAATGCCAAAATTATAGCAAGTACTAAAGAATATAAATCATCAATTCCGCCAAATAATAAGAAAAGATATTTTAGGAATATAAAATATAAAATCATGAAAAGAGGAGTGCTTCTAATTACTCTTTTTTTTCTAAAGCTCATAAATACACCAAATTATTAAATAATATATTATTATATTTAATAGTATTAATAATATAGTATAATTTCATAAAATAATTAAATAAAAAAACAAACAATAAATAAAAAACTAAAAATTAAACCGAGTAATTAAGAATAAATAAAAAACTAAAAACAATACAAAAAGATAGAATGAATTAAAAAGTAAAAAATACTGAAAAATAGCACTGCAAAAACTAAAAAAATTAAAAAAGAAGAAATTAATTAAGAATTAATTTTTCTTTTTTCTTCAAAATGATTTAAACTAAATGAAACTACAAAAAGAACAACTGCAAGAATTACACAAGCAACAGCTTTTACCATATCACAAGACATGATTAATTCATATACTCCTCCAACCCATATAATACACATAATAATCGGAAGGATATATTTAATAATGTACTTCCACCAAGCACCTACTTTAAACCAAGTTTTCTCATTTAAAACTTCAACTAAATAATCAACTTTATACATGTATCCAAATATTACACATTGTATAATAACAGTTAAAACTAATACAACATTATTTAAAAATTCATCAGCAATTGTAATTAATAAATTACCTGCAGCAGTAGTGAATATACAAGATATTAAAAATCCAATAACACAAATTAATGTAACAGCTTTTTTCCTTGTAAAACTAAATGAATGTTCTAAAGAATCAACTAATGGTTCAATATAAGAAATAGCAGTAGTAATACCTGCAATTAAAATACAGAAGAAGAATATTGGTCCTAATATACTACCTGCACTACCCATAATATTAAATACTTGAGGGAAAGCTACAAATGCAAGACCAGACCCCTGAGTAATTAAATCATTAAATGGAAGTCCAGTCACATAAGACATATGTCCTAAAAGTGAGAACACCCCAACTGCATTAAGCATTTCAAAACCACAGTTCGCAAGAATAACAGTTATAGCATTTTTAGTTAAATTAGTTTTATTAGGCAAATGACTTGAATAAGATAAAATAACAGTCATACCTAAAGATAAAGTAAATAATATTTGACCAAATGCTGCTAACCATATATCTAAGTTTAGAAGAGCTCCCCAATCAGGATTTAAAAACTCCATATAACCTAAATATGAACCAGATAATGAAATATTATATAAAGCAATACCAACACCTAATATAAAGAGTATAGGAACAAATATAGAAGTAAAACGTCCAATACCAGAATTTAAATCCCTATGAGATATAAACCATACAATCACCCAAAGAACTAAAACACCACCTAAAATATAAGGTATAAATTGAGTGATACCACTAATTTGAGTAGTAGATTGTAAGAATTGAACATTAAAGAAATTATCTGGATTAGATCCCCATGCTTTTGTAAAACTTAAAAGGAAATAGTTTAAGTCCCATCCAACAATACAAAGATAATATGTAATAATTAAAAATGCAATCAACATTACTATCCATGCGATTATCTTAACATTTTTATTAACCCTTTCAAAAGTACTTAAGACAGAATCTCTAAATTTAGCTCCTAGAGAATACTCAAGTAAAATGAAAGGCAAACCTAAAATTAAAATAGCTATTAAATAAGGAATTAAAAAGGTTCCTCTACCATTAGTAAAGAAAAGATAAGGGAATCTCCAAATATTTCCCAAACCAACAGCAGAACCAATCATAGCCATTAAAAATACAAAATTACTATTCCATTGAACACGTTCGCTCATATAAAAATTCTCCACTAAGAAATCATATTAACATACAAATAATAAATCCATAAATAGACAATTAATTTTATAAATTATAATAAAAT
>JAKSUF010000251.1 GCA_024409145.1 archaeon
AAAGATATGTCTGAATTAAAAGCAGAACTTGAAAAGAATTCACGTGAACTTGAAGAAAAGATGAGACTTGAAAAAGAAGCATCTTATAAAGTAAATAATGAAAGAGTAAAAGTTAAGAAAGGTATGGAGGTATATCTTTCTAATTTAGATAAAAAAGGTGTTGTAAAAGAATTACCTGATTCACAAGATCAAATTTTAGTTGAAGTTGGAATTATGAAAGTTAAAGTTCCAATGAAATATGTTTTTGATGCAGAAGATAATTCTAAAAAGAAAACTAATAAAGCTGTAACAAAAACAAATGGTTTAAAACAAGGTAAATTTACAAGTGGTATGGAATTAAACGTTATTGGTTTATATCCATCTGAAGCTTTAATGAAAGTTGAAAAATTTATTGATGATGCAGTTGTCATGAATATTCCACAAGTAAGGATTGTTCATGGAAAAGGCGCAGGGGTACTTAGAAAAGAAATACATCAAGCACTAAAACAAAATTCACAAGTTGAATCATATAGACTTGGAGAATTTGGTGAAGGAGATGCTGGTGTTACAATCGTAACTTTAAAATAAATGAGGAAAATATGAAAAATAAACTTGTACTTAAAATAATTATATCTATATTAGTAATAGTAGCACTTGTTTATATTTTTAATGTTACATCACAAAAAGAACTATTACAAAATCCTAACGAAACTATAATTGAAAATGAAGTTCCACTAGGACTTAATTCTAACGTAACAGAAGAAATGAAAGAACAAATAAAAGAACAAGTTGTAAATATATCTACACCAAATGAAGTAATAATAAATAATAAAAACATTGAAGAAGATATTATTGATGCTATGATAGTAAATATAGATTATGATGAATTCGATAATGAAGTAATTAAAATCATGCTAGTTAATGGTGAATCATATGAAGCAGTCCTTATTAAAGATGCAACTATGTATAGTGATTCGTTAAATATAGCTGATGAAATTAAATTTAATGGTGAAGTGAAAGACGGTAAAATTTATATTTCAAAAATAATTGAAATAAAATCTATGATGGAGGGTCTTGATGTATAAATACATTGTGTGGGATTTTGATGGTACATTAATTAATAGTTATCCTGAAGTGTTAAGAACATATAAAGAAATATTCGATAACATGCATCTTCATATTGATATGAATCTTGTTAATGATTATTTAATTAGATATTCTTCAACTGTTTTAAAAAATTACTTACATGATAACTATAATTTAGATGTTAATGAATTTAATAAGCAATATGATCAAATTAGTAACAGTAAAGAATCAATTAATAATTTATTGATTAATAATGATTCAAAAGAAGCAGTAGAAAAACTTAATGAATTAGGTTATAAAAATTTTGTTGTTACTAATAGAGATAAAGCATGTATAGATGCTTTTAAAAATTTAAACATGTATGATTTATTTGTAGATATTGCATACATTGGTAAAGATCATATTACTAAAAGAAAACCAGATCCTGAATGTTTTAATTACATCATAAATAAATATAATTTAGATCCTTGTGAAATTCTATACATAGGTGATAGAGACTTGGATATAGATATGTGCGATAGAGTTAATGTTGATTGTGCAATTTATAGACCTATCGAAGGTTCTAAATTAAAACCTAAATATGTTATAAATAATTTCGTAGATATACTACATATCTGTGAATAATATATTTTAAATATTTCAATAAATCTATTGAAAATCAAAAAAATAGTGTTAACATTAAACTTAAGTTTATATGAATTTTGGAGGTAAAGATAATTATGGCTATGAAAGCAGAATACATAAATCCATTTATTGTAGCAGCTCAAAACGTAATTAATACTGCATGTAATGAACAAATGACTATTGGTAAATTATCAGTAAAATCTAATCCTATTATGACATCTGACGTTGTTACATTAATAGGGATAACAGGTAAAGTAGAAGGCCAAGTTATATTTAGTTTTACAGAAGCAGTTGCAAAGAGTATTGCTTCAAAAATGATGATGGGAGCAGAAGTTCCTGTATTAAATGATATTGCAAAGAGTGCTATTTGTGAATTAACAAATATGATTTTAGGAAACACAGCAACAGCATTCTATGAACAAGGAACAATTGTAGATATTACACCACCATCTTTATTAATCGGTAAAGATATTACTGTATCAACAATTAAAGGAGACTTCGTATCAATTCCATTACAATTTGTAACTACTGGAGAAACATTTGAAATCGATGTATTCTTAATTGATAACGAAGATAAACAATAATATGAATATAGTTTTACACGAACCTGAAATACCACAAAATACAGGCAATATTGTAAGAACATGTGTAGCCACAGGTTCTAAATTACATTTAATTAAGCCTTTAGGTTTTTCAGTAGAAGATAAATATTTGAAAAGAGCTGGACTAGATTATTGGAAAGATGCTGATATAACTTATTATGAATCTTATGAAGACTTTTTAGAAAAAGCGAAACCTAAGAGAGTTATAATGGCAACAACCAAAGCACATCAAATTTATTCTGAATTCAAGTATGAAAAAGATGATTATATAATGTTTGGTAAAGAATCAGCTGGAATTCCGGAAGAAATTTTAGTTGATAATGAACCAACATGTGTAAGAATTCCTATGATAGGAGATATAAGATCATTAAATTTATCTAATAGTGTTGCAATAGTTTTATACGATGCATTAAGACAATTAGATTTTGATGGTATGAACGTATCAGGAAACTTACATAGATTACATTGGAAAGAATAATAATGGAGGAAATTATGAAAAAATTATTTGGATTAGTTTTAGCATTAGCTTTTGGACTAGTTTTAGTTGGATGTACAAATGATGTAAAAGATGATGTTTATAATAACGATCTTTCAAATGCAGATTTAGTTGAATCAGAAGATCTTCCTGAAGAAGAATCTTTTGATGAAGAAAACGAAGAATTAGATAGAAGATATTAA
>JAKSUF010000252.1 GCA_024409145.1 archaeon
ATCCTAAAGCTCATAGAAATAATAAGATATACCAATAAAATAGAAAAATAAAGATAAACAGATATAATAAACAAAAGTTAGAAAAGTATTCAGAATAAAACTGTGTTTAAAACAAATAAAATAAAAAGATTAAAAATAATTGAATAAATAAGAATAAAAATTAACCAATAATCAAAAAAAATAATAACAAATTATTAGTAAGATGAATAGTTCTAATACTAGAAATAGTAGAATAACTAACTACCTTAAGAATAAAATGTTAAAAAAAGAAAAATTAATTATTAATATAAAAATATTAATAAATTTAATTTAATAACCAAATTCATGAGAATATGTTCTTAATTCTGATTTACTGCAGTAACCATCACCATTAAGATCACAATCACTCATAGGTGCATACCCTTCAGCCATACACCAATCATTCCATTCAGATGCAGATATATATCCATCACCATCAAAATCATAATCTCTTAAAACGCCTTCTACAAAAATATCTGAAGGTGTTCCATAGGAAGAAGAATCTTCATCTGTTGATTCAAATTCTGCATCCTCTTCTTCAACTTCTTCTTCTTCAGATTCTATTGCTTCAAGTTTTGCAGCTTCTTTCTTTTGATAAGGAGGAGTTTCTATTTCAATATATTCAGATACTGATTTATGTCCAAAAGTACCATTGAAAGATGCATTAATCGTATAAATTACAGATTTATTAAAATTAAGTTTTAATGAATAAACCCCCGTACCATTATCAGTAATTATTACAGATTTATTCCCATCAATATCATTACACCCATAAGTAACATTAATTTTTTGTCCTTCAATCAGTTTACTTGATGAATCATATAAATTAAATGTAACCTTACCATTATCACTATAATCTATTGATAAAGAAGTTTGATCATCTAAACCCCCAGAAAAAATAATAATAAGAAAAATACATGCAATGATTAATATAAAACCTATTATGTTTGTTTTAGAACTCATTTTTTAATCACACATTAAATTTATTAAGAATATAAAAATATTAAAAATAAAATAATCATATAAAATTTTATAGATACAAAATAAAAAAGTTTAATATATTTACACTCCCTTAAATTAAATCTGTCGATACATATATATATGCATAGTAGTTTGAAAAAAAATATTATGAAATTGTTCAAAAAAGTTTAAGAAAAATTGAAAAAATAATAAAAAAATAAATTATTATTTAACTTTATTCACATATTTATAAAATCCCAAATAACTTTTTGTAAAAAATAGCTTGATAAATTGTTAGAGATTATTGGTTAATAAAAACCTAAAAAATAGACTAAATACAAATAAAAAAGAAAAAATAGAAATAAAAAAAGATAAATTAGAATAATTTACCTAATTTTAATAATGCTTTTTTATCAACTTTGAATAAGGTTTTTACGATTAAGGTAGTACTTACTCTATCAAAGTCAACATCTTGGAAAGCTTCAGCAATATTATTTAATTCATCATCAGATAAGGATAATAAATATTCACAAACTTTTAAGTATTTGTGCATTTCATCACCCATTTCCTCATCAACACGTTTTTCGTATTTTTTAAGGAATTTAGCAGAACAATCTCCTTCAGCAATAGCTTCAGCTGCAGTTTGACCTGCAAGCATACCACCGAGCATACCAGAGTTGATTCCTCCACCAGTTAATGGGTTTACTTGACTTGCTGCGTCTCCACATAATAAAATATTATCTCCATACATTTCTTTAACAAGTCCACCAACAGGATCTCCACCAACATTTAACTCAACAGCTTGAGCATTTTTGGTAGCAGGACAGGTTTTAACGAAGTCAACTAAGTATTCGTAAGCAGATTTTTTAGCTAATGGTGCGAGAACAGCTAAACCAACATTAGCAATGTCATCACCTTTAGGGAAAATCCAAGCATATCCACCAGGTGCTACATCATTACCGAAGTAGAATTCAATAACATCGTCTTTTTCAAATTCAACATTACACATTTCAAATTGAATACCAGATTCCATTTTTTTAGCAGGAGTAGCACATTTTAATCCAGCCCATCTACCAATATGGGATTCAGGACCATCTGCACCAATTACAATTTTAGCATTAATATCAAAGTCTTCACCGAAGGATTCACATTCTACAGTGATAGTACCATCATCTTCTCTTCTTAAACCTTTTGCTAAAGTTTTGATTTTAATTTCTGCACCTTCTCTTGCAGCTTCCATAGCCATGTATTTATCAAATACTTTTCTTTCTAAGATATAACCAGATTCTGGTAATTGAACTTTTTCAGAGGTAATCCATACAGAAGTTCCATCAGGAGATACAAGACGAGTACCATCTAATTCTTTAGTAATCCAACGTGGATTAGGTTCAACATTTACTTTTGCAAGTCCTTCTTTAGATACACCTTCAGCACATCTTTTAGGAGAACCAATTTCAGATTTTTTATCAATAAGAATAACATCTGCTCCACCCATAGCAGCATAACGAGCAGCAAGGGAACCAGCAGGTCCAGATCCAACAACTAACACATCAGTTTTAATCATAATAACAATCCCTAATAATATTTTTTAAGTAATTTATAATATCGATAATAAAAAATAATTCAAGATAATTCTTAATATATTTTATAAGAATTAAAAATTAATAACTTGTTTAATTATTAATAAAATTAATAACCTATTTAATTATTAATAAAAATTAAACATTAATAATGATATTTAATTATTCTTCAATTTGTAATGCACTTAATGGGCAAGCTTTAACACAAATACCACATTCATTACATTCATCAGCAAATATTAAAGAAGTTTCTTTAACTTGTACACAGTTTCTTGGGCAAACACCAGCACATTCACCACAGTAAGAACACCAATCCTTAACAATCATTCTAAAAATCTCCTTTTAATAAATATATAAATAAATTAGTAAAAATTAACTAATAGTCTAATGATAACTTTAGATAACTT
>JAKSUF010000253.1 GCA_024409145.1 archaeon
AATTATTTGTGATTTTAATTTTTATAATTTTTCTTAAATTTATCACTAATAATTATTTAATTATTGAAATACTGCTTAAAAATAGGTTTAAATAAAAGATAAGAAGAATAAGAATTTATAATGGTTTTAATGGAGCTTTAGCACCACATGCTGCACATTTTAATATAAATATTCTATCTTCTCTTATAATGACGGTATCTGGTCTATTACATTCTTGACAAATTACATATTTATCAATATATTCGTCAATTCTTTCATTAATTAAAAAATGGTTAAATTTACCTTGTAAGATTGCTCTTACTCCTTCTAAGTTTCCCGCTGTACCTAATTCTCTGAGTAAATATTTTAAAATATGTTGTGGATCTCTGTTTAATGAATCTGCAACATCTTTAAAGTTTTGGATAAAAGTTCTGTTTCCTTGAATCACAGAGTATGCTTTAACAGGTTCAAACCTTTTACTTTCAAATACTTCAGGAGGTAATTGTTCAATAGCCCTATCTAATAAATTTTCATAATCATTCATCTTATCTCTTCCTTGTAATTTGATAAATTTAATATATTTTAGATTATTTACTAATTTAACCTAATTTTTATACTAGTAAATATTTATTTGATTATCTAATATATTATAATAATATAATTTATATTGTTTATCATTTATTAATGTAATGTTTATAAAAGTAGGTTTTTTAAATTTATTATTATTTTATATATTATTCACGGTTTATATTGGTGTTTTTTTAAGTGATGGTATATTGTTTATTGTATAATGAATAAAATTCTGAATTAAATAATTTTATTAATTTAATTCAGATTATTTCATTATTAATTTAGACTATTTATTCGGGAACTTTTTTATATGTTCCTGTTTTTGGTTCATAGATAAGTCCTTTACTTTTAAGTTGTTTAAGCATTGAATCTAATTTTTCACCACTTACATCATATTCTTCTTTCATGGTTTCTTTAAGTGTTCCGATAGGTGCTCCACCTTCGATTTCTTCTAATTTTTCAATTTCTTCAACAACTTTTTGAATTTTATCTCTATCTGATTTAGGAGTTCTTCCTTCAACTTTATCAATATCAATTTTTCCAGTATCTGGATCATATCCTACTTGTTCTAAACATTTTTTCTGCAATTTGATAGCTCTACGTGCATCATCAGCATCTACACTTTCTTTGAGTTGAAGTTTTGCACTTGCTTCAGCTAAACGAATAATTGCTTCTAATTGTCTTGCAGTAATTGGTACTGGTGCATCTTCTTCTACAGCACCTCCCCTTACTTCTACATAGAAATCTTCAAGTACTTGCACAGCTCCTTCACTTAATTTAGGATTAATATTTTTACGAGCATATGCAATATACTTTCTAAGTAATTCTGGTTCAATTTCATATTCAACACTACTGTATTGGTGAGTTTTAAGAATATGTTGAGCTAATTTTCTATCGTTTTCAACATTAGGTTTATCTTCAATTACAAATGTTAAATCGAAACGAGATAGAATAGGTGCTGGTAAATCAATCTGATCAGCTACTGTTTTATATCTATCAAATCTTCCAAATTTAGGGTTTGCTGCTGCAAGAACTGAACATCTAGTATTCAATGTTGCCATAATTCCTGCTTTTGCAATACTTACCGTCTGTTGTTCTAAAGCTTCGTGAAGTGCGGATCTATCTTCTGAACGCATTTTATCCAATTCGTCCACACATACATTACCCTGGTCCCCAAGTACTAATGCCCCTGCTTCTAGAGACCATCCACCAAGTTCATCTCTTACTGCTGCTGCAGTTAACCCTGCTCCAGATGTACCTTTACCACTTGTATATACACTTCTTGGTGCAAGTTTTGATACATATTTAAGAATTTGCGACTTACCAATCCCAGGATCCCCTACAATTAGAATATGTATATCTCCTCTCAAGTGAGTTTTATCTTCTAATTCTTTCTTAGAACCACCAAATAATTGTAAAGCAATAGCTTCTTTTACAGACCTATAACCTCTAATTGAAGGAGCGGTTGAATTAATAATTTTATCATGAATATGAGGGTCTTTAGATAATTCTAAAATCTCTGCTTCATCTTCTTCACTAATATCTAATTCTTCAAACTCTTGTTCAAGAGCTTCTATATGATTTACATAAAGATAATTTTTGAACTTTCCGCTACGTTCTTCTCTAAATGTTTTTAATGTTCCAGTTATTCTTACTTTATCCCCTGGATTTAAAGTATCTACTAAATCATCTTCTAATGTAAGTAACATTTGTTTAGGTTCGATTCCTCCAGATAAGTTTTCTAATGGTTCTTGCATTCTTGCAGTTTGAGTATCTATATATTTAGACTCTTCTTGGAGTAATCTGAATGATCTACCTCCACATTCATTACATAAAGATGGTTCTAATATAACATTACTTGAAGTTTGCTCTACTTCGTGTAATCTCATACAACCTCTACACTCAAATACTCCAGTTTCAATTCTTGGACGAATTTCATCAGTTTTTCTCACAATACCATCAGCAGCTACAAATTTACCAATGTATTTACTTAGAAGAATATTTAATGGGACAATATTACTAAGATTTTTAAATCTGATATTTAATTCCGCATCTTTCATTAAAGGGTCAATATTTTTTATTGCCTTTTGAGATGCAGCAATAACTTCTTCAGGTTTTTCAATTAATAAATCAGCTAAATCTGGATCAAACATTTCTAAGTCATGATAATCGACTATTAATGACCTTTCATCAGGGTACTTTTCTAATATTTCGAAAACATCATCTTTATAAGTTGTTGAAAAAAATTCTTCAAATTTTGCAAGTGATGTTTTACCTTTGCTCGCGGAATTCATTGTATATTATTTTCGTTAAACTTTTATAAAAATTATACTATTTTTTTAAATCAATATTGTTTTAGTTTTAAAATTTTAATTATTATTTGTTTTTTTATTAGGTTGTGTGTGTTGGTTT
>JAKSUF010000254.1 GCA_024409145.1 archaeon
AATTATATCATATTTTCCATTTTTTGTCAAAAAATTATTGTTATTTATTAGTACATTTTTTTGACTACAAAAAGAACCCCACGCTTTTATGAAATGAACCTCCAATGTTGGACAAATAAATCTAACATTGTGGGTTATTTTATAGCGGGGGTTTCTTTTTGTAATAATATCTTATTTCACTCGATTTTTTGTTTTCTTGTTTTTTATTTTTTATTTTTTATTGTTATAGTAGTTAAATTGAATTTCATCTTTAATATTTTCTACTATTTTTTCTTTGATTTCGCTAACAGGATATTTTTGTCCTATTAACCATGCTAATTTTACTGTCAGACATTCAAAACTTATATCATAACTAGGAACTGCTCCTAATTCTTTAGCTAACAAACCAGTTTCATAGGTATTCATTGTAGTTACACCATGGAATGGTTGAGAACATACAGTTATAATACAATTTTTCTTTCTAGCATAGTCATACATTTCATTAATGTTTATTATGCCACTATCTGGTTTAGAAACATTACTATTACCATCGGCATAGCTTTTTAAGACAATACCTTTAACTCCATTATCTATCATTTGTTTTACTATTTCTACATTTAATCCTGGGAATTCATGTATTACCATTATTTTATCTAAGGCAAACTTATCTAATAAGACAATTTCTTCTTTTGTTTTAGCATTACCATAGCATTTATTATGTGCTTCAATTTTAGTGATGTTAAATCTTATTTTTATACCCATATATGCAAGAGGCGATTCGTTATTAGATTCAAATGCACTATAATCAAATTCTGAATTTTTTCTAACACGAGTACCACTAATTAACTTGTTACTAAACAAGCACATTACACCTTTTAGTTTAATAACATCTTGTGAAAGAACTCTAATTATGTTTTCAATATTCATTTCAGCATCTGATCCTAGTTCTCCAAAGGGTATTTGTGATCCTGTTAAAATAATAGGCTTTGCAATATTGCTAAAAGCAAAAGCTAATGCTGAACATGTATAAGATAGTGTATCGGTTCCATGACATACTACAAATGCATCATAGTTATCATACTCATCATAGATTTTATTAATTAATTTCTTCCAATAGTTCGGACTCATATTTGAACTATCGATTTGAAATAAGTTACATGTATCTATAGATTTAATTCCTTGAACAGTATCTCTTTTTAATAGATTTTGAAGAATAAAATTAATATCTTTCTTACTATCTACACAAAGTTTTCCATCAGTAGAAACTGATTCAGATATAGTTCCACCTGTTGCTATAAATAATACTTTTTTCATACCCAATTTCCTTTATAATTTTTTACTTACTCTTATTTAAATTATAGTGTAAATAAAATAAAATTCAATGTTAATAAGAAAAAAGGAATAAAGATAATTATATTATCTTTATTCCTTGTCGTTTTTAATTCCTTGGACAAATTCGGAGTAGTGGTCGGACAAATTCGGAATGAACCTCGGACAAATTCGGAGTGAAGCCTTGACAAATTCGGAGTGAAGCCTTGACAAATTCGGAGTGAAGATGTAAAATATAATTAAAAAGTATTGATATAAAGGAGAAAAAACGTGTATACAAGGGAAGCAGAAGAAAGAATAAAAAAAATAGCAGATACATTTAGAGTATTAGTTGTTACAGGTCCAAGACAAGTTGGAAAAAGTACTTTACTTGAGTCTATCAAGCCTCTTGATATGCAAAAAGTAACATTAGATGATACTGTATTAAGAGATCTTGCTAGAAATGAACCAAAGCAATTTCTTGAATCATTTAAAAAACCTCTTTTTATTGATGAAATACAATATGCACCAGAATTATTTCCGTATATAAAAATGGAAGTAGATAATGATAAAGAAAGAGGACAATATTGGCTTTCAGGTTCACAAGCCTTTGAACTTATGAAAGGAGTAACTGAATCTTTAGCAGGCAGGGCTGGTATTGTAAAAATGAATAGTTTTACTTACAATGAAATTGTTCAAAATACTGATAGTCATACATTTGATCTTGAAGATTTACATGAAAGAGAATATATAGATATAAATAAAGTTTTCGAATTAATATTTAATGGTGGTATGCCTGAATTATATGACATTCCAAATATGGATAGAAATGAGTATTACACTTCATATATTAATACATATATTGAAAGAGATATAAGACAAATAATAGATATAGGTAATATGGAAACATTTAAAAACTTTATGAGGGTTCTTGCAGCAAGAACTGGAACTACTATTAATTATTCTAGTATTGCAAATGAAGTTGGTGTTTCTGATAAAACAATTAAGTCATGGATATCAATATTAGTTAATACTGGACTTGTATATTTACTAGAACCATATTCATCAAGTGTAATCAAAAGAGTAACACGTATGCCTAAAGTAATATTTATGGATATGGGACTTGCATGTCATTTAGCAAATTGGGAAAGTGCTAGAGCATTACAATTAAGTAGTGAAGCAGGTAGATATTTTGAATCATACATTGTTTCAGAAATAATAAAAGGTTATGAAAACAAAGGAATAAAATTAGACATATCTCATTTTAGATGCAAAGAAAATGAAGAAATAGATTTAATAATAAGAAAAAATAATACATTATATCCTATTGAAATAAAGAAAACAGCATCACCTAAAAAAGAAATGATAAAGAATTTTAGTTTCTTAGAAAAAGAAGGAGTAAAAATAGGTAAAGGTGGATTGATATGTAATTATGATAAATTAATGAAACTAGATGAAGATAATTATATTATACCAGTATCTAGTGTAATTAATGCCTAGTGATTAAATAATTAAAATAATAAAAATAATGAAAAAAATAATGAAATCATAAAAACATGATATAGTTATAAAACTATATCATGTTTTTTATTTTATTTTTCTGTTTATATTCCTACATTGAATCTAAAATTAATACTTGCATTTTTCTATGTAAACGTATTGGAAATTA
>JAKSUF010000255.1 GCA_024409145.1 archaeon
GAATATTTTAACTATTGTTCATAAAAGTAGTATTGAAAAAGTCAAAGAAGAAGATTTAAAAAAAGGATTAGAAAAAATAAAAGGATTCATATATTTGTATTTAGTATTTTTTATTTTTTCATGTATTTTTCTTTTTTGGACTAAATGGCCGCCTTGTTTATTTTTCATGTTTTTACCTTTTGTAGGAGTATTTAGTCCAGTGGGTAAGAAATTTAAAGAGGGTTTTGTATTAATAAGATTTAAGGAGTTTTATTTTTTGCTTCTTTTTTCTTGTATTTTTTCAATATTTGTTTTTATGTTGTTTAAGGGATGTAGTATTATTTATACTATTGAATTTATTATGGGTATTCTTTGTTGGATTTCATTTGTTATTTTGTATTTTCATAATTGTTGGTTAGAATTTAAGGATTTAGAACCAAGTCTTATTTCTGAAATTTTGGTGATATTGTTTCCTTTAATAGGTATAGTGTTATTTCGTTTTATAGGTTTTCGCTGATTAATTTATTCTATAATAAAAATAGGAATTCTTAAAAATGTATTATGTTTAGATGATTATAATATGTTGGTTCTTTTTGTTTAGGTAATGGTTTTATGGATGCTACATTTTAGGTAGTTTTCTTGTGAGTTTGTTGGCTATTGTAATATTTGGATTGTTTTTAATGGTGATTAGACTCTTATTCATGAAGTTGGTTCCATAGGTGAAAATTATGTTTTTTGAAAAGTTAGTATCCTTTTTTAGTTTTAACAATATGGATATTAGTATTAGGGAAAATAAAGTTAGGAATTTTGTCTTGTTTTTTGGATCCATCTAAATTTAATAAAAATTTTTAAAAACAAACTTATATTTTTTGAGGAATGTGTAAAAATTTTTCATGTTTTAAGTGATATTATGTTTTTTGAAAAATTAGTATCCTTTTTTATTTTTAAAATAATCGCATACTAATTTAATAGAATATAAAATAGTATATATTATAAAAACTAAAATTATACTATTGAATCAAATATTTACTTATTTAAATATTTTAATTATTAAAATATACTTATTTATAATAATTCTACTTTAAGAAGGCAATAAAATGATGTGGAATGAAGAAATAGAAACAATGTCAAGAGAAGACTTAAAAGAACTTCAACTTAAGAAGTTACAAAAAACTGTTAAACAAGCTTTTGACAAAGTTCCTTATTATAATAAAAAATATACTGATTATGGGGTTTTTCCAGAGGATATTGAAACTCTTGAAGATATTGAAAAACTTCCTTTTACTACTAAAGATGATTTAAGAAGTGCTTATCCTTTTGGAATGTTTGCTGTTGATAAAAAGGAAATTATTGAAGTTCATTCTTCATCTGGTACTACTGGAAAACCTGTTGTAAGTGGTTATACTCAAAAAGATTTAGATAATTGGGCGGAAATTGTTGCAAGAGGTTTTAAATCTTTTGGTATTGGTGATGAAGATATTATTCAGAATACTCATGGTTATGGTCTCTTCACTGGTGGTTTTGGAGTCCATTATGGTGCTTTAAAATTAGGTGCTACTGTTGTACCTATTTCTACTGGTCAATCTCGTCGTCAAGTTGAGATTATGAATGACTTTGGTACTACTTGTCTTATTTTTACTCCATCTTATGGTCTTTATCTTGGAGAAGTTGCTCTTGAAGAAGGTATTGATCCTAAAGAAATTGGTCTTAAAGCTATTGGTTTTGGGGCTGAAATGTGGACTGAAGAGATGAGACAGAATATTGAGAAGAAATTTAATACTAAGGCTTATAATATTTATGGTCTTACTGAAATTATGGGTCCTGGAATTGGTATGGAATGTCCTGCTCAAAATGGTCTTCATATTGCTGAGGATTTTGTTTATCCTGAGATTATTGATTCTAATACTGGTAAAACATTAGATGAAGGTACTAAAGGTGAGTTAGTTCTTACTAATATTGATAGGGAAGGAATGCCTATTATTAGATTTAGAACTAAGGATATTACTGCATTACATTATGATAAATGTTCTTGTGGTAGAACCTTTGCAAGAATGGATAGAATCACTGGTCGTGCTGATGATATGATTAAGGTTAAAGGAGTAGCTGTTTTCCCATCTCAAATTGAAAAAGCACTTCTTAAAGTTAGTGGTGTAGAACCTCATTATCAAATTATTGTTACTCGTCCTGGTTTAATGGATGAAATTGAAGTGAAAGTTGAAGCATCTCCTGATATTTTCTCTGATGCTATTAAAGATATGGTTCAAATTCAAAAGAAAATTGGAGATTATATTCAAAATGAAATTGGTTTGGCTGTTAAAGTTACTTTGGTTGCTCCTAAAAGTATTCCTAGAACAACTAAGGGTAAAGTTCAACATGTTATTGATAAACGTAATTTACATTAGTTAATTAAAAGGTGATATTATGGATAAAATTAATCAATTATCTATTTTTATAGAAAATAGAACTGGTGCTTTATATGATGTTTTAAATCTTCTTGCAGAATCAAATGTGAATATTAGAGCTTTATCTCTTGCAGATACTTCTGAGTTTGCTATATTAAGATTAGTTGTTAATGATCCAGTTAAGGGAAAAGAAGTTTTAGAATCAAATGATTTTATTGTTAAGATAACTCCTATATTAGCTATTGAATTGAAAGATGTTCCTGGTGGTTTATCTTCTATTCTTAAAATCTTAGATGATGCAGAATTGGATTTAGATTATCTTTATGCATTTACTCATGAAAAAACTGCAAGTGCAATTCTTTTATTACATACTGCAGATTTAGATTTACTTGCTAAAGTTTTAAAAGACAAAAATATTGGAATAGTTGCACCAGAAGAGGTCTATAATTTATAAACTTCTTTTTTATTAGTTTTTCATTATTTTTAACTGTTCTTTTTTATTTTTTTATTTTTTTATTATTTTTTATTTTTTAGTTTTTTCATTGTTTTTAATTGTTCTTTTTTATTTTT
>JAKSUF010000256.1 GCA_024409145.1 archaeon
TTTTAAAAATTGTCTAGATATTATTTATATTTTTGGGATATTTTTTATTATTTATTTATTTTTTAATTTTTTTATTATTTATTTGTTCAATTTTTTCTTTTCTAATTTTCCTTCTTAAATTTATTGTTTTTCATGTTTTTAGTCTTATTATAATAAAATATATATATTAACAAAAATAAAAATTTAATTACCATGGTGATTTATTATGGCAGGGATATCAGAATCTATTACCCAAATAAAAAATGCTGAAAAAGATGCTGATTCCTTAGTAGAGCAATCTGAAATTGACGCAAAAGCGATGATTGATGATGCTAATGTTAAAGCAAATGAAATTGTTGAAACAGCTAAGAATGAAGCTCTTGAAGAAGCTAACTCTGTTGTTAAAGAAGCAGAGGAAAATGCAAAGAAAGAAGCTGAATCTATTACTATTCAAGCTGACAAAGACGTTAAATCCGTCAAAGAAAATGCTATGAAAAATGTAGAAGACGCTGCTTCTATTATAGTTAAAAAGATATTATAGTGTGAGATAATGTTTAAGACTGCGAGAATGCGTAAACTAAATGTTATAACTTTGGACATGTATGCAAGTAAAGCAGTGGCAGCACTGCATGATGCAGGTATTGTTCAAATAAGCGATATTTCTGAGCGTATTCAGCAAGATCCTGAGCTAGCTGAAGCTTTACAACCTTCAAAAGTTACACCTTACACTGGGAAAATTTCTTCACTTTTGATGAAAACTACTGCAATTTCCGATTTATTAGGAGATGCATTATCTGAAGGTCAAAGTATAAAAGAGAAATTATCTTCTCTTATTAGTCCTGATCTTCCAGTTCCTAAAGAAGTTGAAGATTTAGATACTGAAGCATTTATTAGTTATGCTGAAGGTATTTTATCTCAAGTAGAAAGTGAAACTAAAGGTATTGAAGAAAAGTTAGCCGCACTTGACAGTGAACAATCTGTGGTCTCATCTAATAAAAGTTTAGCAGAAAATCTTAGTTCTTTAGATATGGACTTAGGTCTTTTATCTGATTCTAAATTTACTTCTACTTTTGTTGGTAGAACCACCGCTGAATCTGCTGAGAAATTCAAGGCTGAAAGTGGTAAGATTACAGACAATCTATTTGTTCAAACAGCTCCAGATGGAAAAGAATCTCATATCATGGTCGTTGTGGTAGCTGATGAATTTAAAGATGATGTCTATACCTTACTTAGGAAAATTGAATTTGAAAAATTTGAAATAGGTAATGTGGAAGGAAAACCTAGTGAAATTATTTCTTCTGCAGAATCTAGATTATTAACTATTGAAAATGAAAGATCCCAAGCTAAAGCTGATTTAAAAGTTGTAGCTGAAAAATGGGATGATGAAGTTCTTGCTTTAAAAGAACAATTAGAAAACGAAAAAGAAAAAAATGAGGTATTTTCTTCATTTGCAGAAACCAAGAAATCTGTTGTATTTGAAGCTTGGGTTCCTGCTAAAGATGTAGAAAAAGCTGAATCTATTATTGAATCTTCTACTAATGGACATTGTATTCTTGATGTTGAAGAAGTTCCAGATGACTCAGAAGATGTACCTGTTTTACAACAAAACGGAGCTTATGCAAAACCTTATGAATTACTTATTGGTATGTATGCTCCTTTGAAATATAATGAGATTGATCCTACTATATTTGTAGCGCTTACTTTCCCATTCTTCTTTGGTTTCTGTTTAACCGATGCTTTCTATGGTGCAATGGTTGCAGTTATTGGTGTTGTATTATACAAAGGTATGGGTAAAATGAGTAAAACTTTAAAAGATGGTGGACTCATTATTATCGCAAGTGGTATATGGGCTATTATTTTAGGTTTAGTTACTAATGGTTTACTTGGAGATTTCTATACCAGAATTTTAGGTATGGGAAATGCACTTCCTACTGTTGTTCCATCTCTTAATGCATTTGCAAATCCAGCAACTATCTTAGTAATTGCTATTGCTGTTGGTCTTATTTACACCAATCTTGGATTTGTTATTGGTGCTATCAATAACTTTAGATATGGAAACAAAAAAGAAGCTATGGGTTCTCAAATTGTTTGGTTCATACTTGAATTAGGTCTTGTTGCATTAGTTGCAGGATTTGTAATGCCAGCTATTGGTATGATTGGTATGGGTATCGGTGCTGCTTTAATTGTAGCTTCCCTTATTATCTTAGTATGGGCTAATGGTGCTTATGGACTTATGGATATATTTGGATTTATGGGAGATATTTTATCATATGCTCGTCTTTTAGCTCTTTGTTTAGCTACTGGTGGTATTGCTATGACTGTAAATATCGTTGCAAACATGTGTAATGATATGATTCCATTTGTAGGTATTGTCCTCTTTGTAATTATATTAATCTTTGGACATATTGCAAACTTCTTGTTCCAAGTATTAGGTGCAGGTGTAAACGCATTACGTTTAAACTATGTTGAGTTCTTCTCCCAATTCTATATGGGTGGAAACCATTCATTCGAAGCTTTTAAAGCTAAAAGAATGTTTACAAAATTAAGAAAATAATTCATTGAATTGTTTTATCAAAATTTAAATTATTATATTTATTAAATAAACAAAAATTTGTTTATCTAAATTATTAAAAATTAATTTCAAATCTATAAATGATATAATTAAATTAGATTTATTATATTTAAAATATACTAGGGTTTTAAAAAATAAATTAATTAAATATTTAAAAAATTTCTTAAAATTATTAATTAACTTATATTAAGGAGATATATATTTATGGTACAAATTGCTTTAGGTACTGCTTTAGCAGCTATTGGTGCTGGTGTAGCTATTGGTTTTGCTGGTTTAGGTTCCGGTTTAGGACAAGGTATGGCAGCAGCTGGATCTGTAGGTGCTGTTGCAGAAGATAACGACATGTTTGCAAGAGGTATTATTTTCTCTGCATTACCAGAAACTCAGGCTATTTACGG
>JAKSUF010000257.1 GCA_024409145.1 archaeon
TTAATATTTATTAAATATTAATTATCTAACATCCAATCATAAACTCTTTTTGAATTATTTTTATCTGTGTAGATATAAAAATTATCTACTCGTTTTTTATAGAAATCTTCCATTTTACAATCATTATCCATATATTCAATGATTTTATCGACTAAGACATCTTCATCTTTTATAATGTCACCAAATCCTTCTTTTTCATCATCAAAGTAACATGTTTCAATATCAAAATGATAATCATTTCCATATCTATAGTAAATAATTGGTTTTTTAAGATATGCAAAATCAAATGCTACAGAGGAATAATCTGTAATCATTAAAGCAGAGTCACAAATGATATCATGATATTTAGTATAATTATCAAATATAACAGAATCATTTTCTTTTTTGAATAAGTCAATATATTGATTCATTAATGGATGAAGTTTAAATACAATATCATAACCTTTTTCTTTAGCATGATTGATTAATTTAGTATTATTAATTAATGAAATGATTTTTGAATAAAATTCAGAGTTAACCAAACTTTCTTCATTAGTAATATAGTTTCTCCAAGTTAATAAGATTACAACTTGTTTTTTAAGATTTTCATTAGTTAAATTATCAAATCTTGGAAAACCTAATTTTTGAACTATTTTATCATCATAATTATAATTCTTAATAAATGACTCATGATCTAAATCTGAAACAGTTAAGAGGAGTGTTAAATTATGATCATATTTCCTAAGCCAACGAGACATATCATATTTTCCAACACCATGTTGTAAGAAATATAAATCAGAAGTTTTAAGCCCTGCATATAACCTATTATTTTGATTCCAAAATGGATTTAAAATATTATTATCTGGATGAGAAGATATAAGTTTATTTGCAAATGAGAATATTAATTTATGCTTAAAAGATCCAAAAGGAACAATCGCTTTACCATACTTTTCTTTTAATTTTGGGAAATCTTCAGAATCTTTATTTATAGTAAAATATTTTACAATATTATCATCTTGTTTATACACATATTCAAAGAAATGTAATCCATTATCTCCACAATTTTCTTGTCTATCCATAAATAACCATATTTCTTTGTTTTTCTTAAAAGGATAAAGAACAAAAAAGATTAACCTAAAGAAAATAGCTGTCATGAATTTATATTCAGAATTACGTAAAATTGATAAAATAGACATTAATTCTAATTTAAGATGCTTACCAAAGGAATAAGGAAGTATTGAAAAAGAACCAGGTCCTTTAAATAATACAATCTTTGAGTTTTTAACATAATAATGAGATTGTATAGATAAATTAGCATAAATTCTAAATTTAAGTTTAGGTCTAAATGAAACATTATTATTATCTTCATTATAGATTACATTAAAGTAAATCTCAGGCAACTCATTATCATTTATAGGAACTTTAACATCAAAAGAAGAAGTAAATTTCCAAGGAATAGATAAATAACTTAAAGTTCTATGATTTTTATGAGGAGAATTATAATAATCAAAATATTTAACATCATAAGTTTCAGATTTACCATTAACCGTTTTAATAGCTTTAATAGAAATAAACTCCTTAGAACAATAACCACTATATGTTCCAGAGATATTTAAGAAACCATCTTTTAAATCTACTATGTCAATCCATATATTATGCTTATTAAGATTAGAAATTTTAAAGTCATTAGACATTAAAATAACTTCATTCTTTTCATTGAGTTCTACATGAAAATCATTATTTTTAACATAAATTAAAAATTTTCTAACAGCTGTAGGAACTACACGAGTGCTTGCTATAATATCAACATCAATATAGGACAAAACATCAGTTAAATATATCCAAAATTCTTCTAATTCTTCATCACTATCAAAAACATTTCTAATATCAGATAACTCTACTTCAACTATCCAACGAAGATCATAAACAAAAAGATGTTGAATAAATTGTGGAAGATAACCTTCTTTTCTTATAGAATAATTAATTAACTCTTTATAAAAATATTTTAATTGACCAGTATAGAATTCTTTTTTATATTTACCATCACCAGTAGTAATGGAAGAACCATCTTGTCTTTTACGATATAAATAAGAAGCCTCAGTAACAAGTCCTAGTTTCTTCTTATTAAGAAGAATTTTATTAATAAACAGTGCGTCTTCCATCTTGACAGGCTTTGGATCAAATTCAAAACCTTCAAGTGCTTCTCTTTTAACAAAAGAAGCATTAGTAACAACTTGAGTATATTTTGGATTTTCAATTAAATCAATAACCTTATCTTCTTTAAATTTAAAATTCAATGGATGACTACCACTACGAGACTCAAAAAAGAAAATAGGAATAGAAGCAACATCAAAATCTTCATTTTTATGATTTAAAAAGAATTTATAAACACTATCAAAAGATTCTGGAGAAATTTTATCATCAGAGTCCATGAAATTTACATAATCTCCTGTAACATACTTCAATCCTAAATTACGTGCACTAGCTACACCACCATTCTCTTTAGATAAAACACGAATATTATTAGGATATTTAGATTGATATTCTAAAGCAATAGCTTCAGAATTATCTTTACTGCCATCATTAATCAAAATAAGTTCTATATGTTCTTCAAAACCTATAGTTTGATTAATAAGAGATTCTATAGCATCCTCAAGGAAACTCTCTACATTATAAACAGCCATAACCACAGAAAAAGTAAAGTGATTCAAATTGTTTGTAATATTATTATTTGATATTTTAAAATCCTCCAGACAAATATAATATATTTTATAAAAAATAATATTCAAATTATATATTTTTATTAGTTTTTTATAGTTATTAAATTTTATAGTCACTAAGAATTATGGTTAAAATCCCAACTATTAAATCCAATTAGAGTCTAATAATCAAAAAATTAAAACCCAACCAACACAACTCAAAAATAATAAAATAAAAATCAAAAAATTAAAA
>JAKSUF010000258.1 GCA_024409145.1 archaeon
TTGTTGTTGAGGTTAGTTATTTAGGTTTAATTGATAATAAGTTTAATATTAATTCTGGAAATGCTGTTGAGTTTTTTTATTGGATGGGGAATAGTACTGTTCGTAGTGCAGTTATAAGTTATGATAATGGTATATATGCCTATAGGGTAAGTGATAATTCTTCTGTTTATTATGATTTGTGGGATAATACTCATTGTTCTAATGGTACGGTTGAGTGGAATTATCATAATAGTTATGGTTATTATACTGAAGGTAATTATGATGGTTTTTTAACTTTTACTTTTGCTAGTGATAAAATAGATGATGATGTTTTAAGTTTTTGGTTGAATGAAAAGAATCGTACTTGTGATGATGGTAGTTTGTATTATTCTGATGGTTTTATGAAGGCTGCTTTTGGTAGTTTTCTTGAGGGTTTGTTGGTGATTTATTGTAATGATTTGTGTGCGGATATTGCTGCTGAACGTTTTAATGTGAGTTGGGAGCGTACTAGTCCTATGGTTATGAGTGTTCGTGATGATATGTTAGGTACTGTTTTAAGTGGTGAGTGTAGTTTTTATTTTGGTCGTACTGCTTATGGGGATTCTGATGCTGTTAAGGCATTTTATTTTGCTTGTTCTGCTAGTTTTTCTCCTATTGAGTATTATGTGTCTCATGCTTTGTTTCCTAATGAAGAGGATAATGGTACCGCTACTATTGGTTTAGGTTTTATTCTTAATAATGGTGGTGATATTGAAATTATTCAAGAGGGTAATTTAACTATTATTCGGGAGGTTGGTTCTAATGATAAGGTTTTAGTTTTTGATAGTGTTACTGGTTTGTTACATAATCAGATTATAACCGATTTTAATGGTGCTTATTGTTATTCTAATCAGCAGACTGAATGGAGTTGGGATTTTGGTCAGGCTTTATTAGATGCTAAGGATGATATTTGGGATTTTGTTTTTAATAATTCTTTTATGGATTGGGTTAATAATGATGTTTTAGGTATTGTAGGTGGTATTAGTATGAGTGTGGGTATAGCTTGTTTACCTGCTTTTCCTGTTGGTACTGCTATTGGCTTAGGTTTGATTGGTTTTGGTTTGTATTCTACTTATTATTCTGATGATTTGAATAAAGGCTTAAATCTTCAAAGAGGAGCTAATTTTGGTATAGATGTAGGATTATCTCTTCTTCCTTTTGTTGGTTCTGGTGGTAAGGTTATTAAAACTCTTGCTAGTTCTGATGCAGTTTTGGGTAAGATTGTTTTATCTAAAGGGGTTTCTAGTGTTTCTAATAGGATTGTGACTAAAAGTTCTTTTGCTTTTGAAAAGTATTTAGTTGAAAATGGAGAATCTGAGTTATTATATAATGGATTAACTAGAGTTAGTACTAAGTTTGGTACTTTAGAATCTGCTTATCGGACAGTATATGGGAATACATATATTGAGCAAATAAAATCAATAGGTAAAGATTTACTTAAGTCTAAAACAGCACATTATTTCTTTGATAACTTTTATGATCTTTATTTTAATTAATAGTTTTTTAATAAAATACTATGAATGGAGATTTTTTGTACTAAATAATAGAATATTCAGAAATTTATAGAAAATTTAATTAAAAAATTTTTTTTATTTATATGTTTAGAAACTCTATTATAAGTTAAGTTTTAATGAATTTTGTGAATTATAGTTTAAAGTATTATGATTCTTTATATTTTGGGGATTATATTAATCCTCATTTTATATTTTCTTACTAAAATTATAGTTAGATTAATTTCATTGTTGGAGGTTATGTTTTTTAACTTACACAATCAGTAGTTGTTGATTAATTAAAGAAATATTGATAAGTTACTAAGTTAATAATGTAAAGTTAATTAATATTGCTGTTTATAGGAGTATATTATTTATATTAGATAAATCATATTCTTATTTGGCAGTATTACATTTTTATTTATTTTTTGGGGGTGAATTATATTATAAGTGTATTGGATATTTTAGGTATTATTCATAAAGGTGTTGTTATAAAACCTAATAAAGAAGAACTAAAAAAAGAATTAGAAGTATTAAAGAGTTTTCGTTATTTGTATTTAATATTTTTTATTTTTGGATGTGTCATTACTTTCTGGACTAATTGTCCACCTTGTTTAGTTTTTATATTTTTACCTTTTGTTGGTGTATTTAGTCCTGTAGCTAAGAGATTTAAGGATGGGTTTATATTAATAAAATATAAGGAGTTTTATTTATTGCTTCTTTTTTCATGTATTTTTTCAATATTTGTTTTTATGTTGTATAAAGGACATAATATTATTTATACTGTTGAATTTATCCTATGGATTATTTGTTTGATTTCATTTATTATTTTGTATTTTCGTAATTGTTGGTTAAAGTTTAATAATTTAAAACCAAATAATATTTCGAATGTTTTGATGATATTATTTGGTTTAATGTGTCTGCTGTTATTTTATATGTTATTTTTGTAAATTATGGACATATAATACATTGTATGTAGTTATTAGAAGTTACTTATAAATTAATCTTGGACTGATAATTACTAAAAAAATTAATTGAGGTAATGTTTAATTGATTTTTTTGACAATGTTTATGTCTGTTAATTAAATTAAAATTTTAGATTTTCAGTCTATATTTGATAAAATTAGGGGTTGGTTTATATTATAAATTTATTGAATTTTTTAAATATTATTCCTGAGAATGGTGTTGAAAAAATTAAAACTGATGAAGATTTAAGAATATTAAAAGGGTTCCGATATTCGTATTTATTATTTTTTATTATTTCATGTTTTGTTATTTTTTGGACTAAATCTTTAATTTATTTATGTTTTTTATTTTTACCTTTTATATATGTTTTTGGCCCAATTAAAGAGATGTATGGGAAAGGTTTTGTATTAATAAGATTTAAGGAGTTTTATTTTTTGCTTCTTTTTTCTTGT
>JAKSUF010000259.1 GCA_024409145.1 archaeon
TAATTTTTTAAAATTTTTTTCTATTATATAAATGTTTTGATTTAAATATCTAAACAAAAGTATTTAATAACTAAATACTATAATTATTATTGTGATATTATGGTTGTTAAAATTGGAATAATCAAATGTGGTAATATTGGTGTTTCACCAGTATTAGACTTATTACTCGACGAAAGAGCAGACAGACCTAACATCGATGTTAGAGTATTTGGATCTGGTGCAAAAATGAGCCCAGAACAAATCGAAGATGTTGTACCTAAAGTAGATGATTGGGCACCTGACTTCTGTATCTTTATTAGTCCTAACCCAGGAGCTCCTGGACCAGCTAAAGCTAGAGAATTATTATCTGAAAAAGATATTCCTGCTGTAATTATCGGTGATGCACCTGGTAAAGGTAAAAAAGATGAAATGGATGAACAAGGTTTAGGTTACATCATTGTAATGGCTGACCCAATGATTGGTGCAAAAAGAGAATGGTTAGACCCAACTGAAATGGCTGACTTCAATGCTAACGTACTTAAAACTTTAGCTGCAACCGGTGCATTAAGATTAGTCCAATTCACTATCGATGATATAATTGATGCTGCTGATGCAGGTGAAGAAATCGAATTACCTAAACTCATTATTACTGCTGAAAAAGCTGTTGCTTGTGCAGAATTCGCTAACCCATATGCAAAAGCTAAAGCTATTGCTGCATACGAAATGTGTGGAGCTGTCGCAAACTTAGACATGAAAGGTTGTTTCATGACCAAAGGTTTCGAAAACTTCATCCCTCTCGTAGCTGCTGCTCACGAAATGGCAAAAGCTGCTGCTGATTTAGCTGCTGAAGCAAGAGAAATCGAAAAAGCAAACGACTCTGTTTTAAGAACCCCTCACATGAAAGAAGGTAACCGTGGTCGTAAAACTGAATTAATCTGCAAACCAGAATAATTCTGTTGCTTTTAATTATTTAAAGTAGTTTTTAACTACTTTATTTAATCTTTTAGAAAATGTATCTTTTTTAAAAGTTCTTTCACTCAATTCAAATCAAATCTTAAATCAAATCAAATCAATCTAGAACTTTTATTTATTTTTTTATTTTATTTTACTTTTTCATTTAATTGTTATTTTTAGTTATTTTTTTAATTGTTTATTTTTAGTTCTAGCTATTTAATAGTAAATTTTTTTATTTATTTTTAATAGTAAATTAGTTATTTATATAGTTCGTATATTAACTAATTAATTTATATTTCATAAAAAAAAGTTTTGGAGTTATAAAACTCCTTTAGTACTTAAAATTTTATCATGTTCAATTTTACAAGCATCATATAATGATTTTGCAAAAGCTTTAAAAATAGCTTCAGCTTTGTGATGATCATTAATACCATCAACAGTTCCATATATATTTAATTTTCCACTACTTGCAAATGATTCAAAGAAGTGAATAATAATATCTGAAGTCATATCTCCAATCTTATCATTCTTAAATTCAAGGTTCATATTACAATAGCTACGACCACTAATGTCAATAGCTACTGTTGCTACAGATTCATCCATTGGTACTATTGCATGACCCATTCTTCTAATTCCTTTCTTATCACCAATAGCTTTAAAGAAAGCTTCTCCAAGTAATATTCCAACGTCTTCTACTGTGTGGTGATCATCAATTTCAATATCTCCAATAGCTTTAATTTTTAAATCAATAAAACTATGTTTTGAAAATGACTCTAACATATGATTGAAGAAATTAACTCCAGTGTCAATTTCGTAATTTCCACTTCCATCTAGATTTAATTCTATTTCTATATCTGTTTCAGATGTTTTTCTTGAAACTTTTGCTATTCTTGTCATTGGGTCACCTTTATTTATTATTTAGTAATTATGAATTTTTTTATTCATCTGGAGCATTTCTTATAATTTTAATTGCATCTGGTCCACATTTCATTGCACATAAAGTACATACATGGCAGTATTGTAAATTTGATGCTTGAGCATATTCATCTATTTCCCAGATGAATCCTCCTTTTGGACAAATTTCTTTACAATTGCCACAAGCAATACATTTTTCAATATCTACTTCAATTTTTAAAATAATATCACCCCAATATATAAAATTATAATTTTAAAGTTCCTACTGAAGATGATTTAAAACCAACATAAATTTCTTTACCTAAATTAAATTCTAAATTATTTGCTGCAGAAACTCCGATATCAGCATAAAGTTCTATACCTATATCTATTTTCACACGGATTTTATTGTTTTTAAGTTGCATTTCGGTAATTTTACCTTTAAAAACATTTTTAATACTCGTTTTATGATTTTCTAACATTACTAGAATATTATCATAACTAATTAAAGCGAGAATTTTATCCCCCACTATATATTGAGGTTTTGCTTTAATGGTTACTAATATATTATTCATTTTTAAAGTCATAATGTTTTTATCATCATCTATTTCGATTACTTCTGCTTCAATTTCATTTGCTTCATTATGAAGTTCAATAATTGCTTTTATTTTCTTACATTCTTTTAAGATTTGTAATCCTTCATTAGATAATGTGGTTTTACCTCCACCGCCACTTCCTCCTTTACTTGTATTTACAAGGGAAAGTTCCAGTGAAGATTCTATTTTAGAGATATAATTAAGAGCAGTTCTGTAGGATATGCTACATCTTTTTGCAGCTTCAGTAATAGATTCCGTTTCATTAATATAAGTTAAAAGATTGAATTTTTTTTCATCTAATAGAAAAGATTTATCATCATATTCTATTTTATATTCAACACCTGCTTTTACGGTTGTCATTTTCTTCAGTCCTTAATTTAATCAATAGTAAATATTTATATTAATAGATTTTTTATAATATCTTTATAATATATTATAATTATATTTAATAATTTATTTTCAATATTATGTTGTTAATAATCTATTTCAAAATTATTTA